>JAYTWT010000130.1:0-2471 GCA_043743295.1 Alphaproteobacteria bacterium
TTCACGGCCTTCTCTCGTGGGTTCCAGTTTGCCGCTGTGAAGCCGCTGAAGGGCGGCGGTGCGGTTTTGGGTCTGGCGTTGGTGCCCGCGGTAGTTCCCCGCGCCCAACCGCCGAAGACCGAGGGTTGGTCAGAACGGCTGAAGTCGAAGCTCTTTTTGGCGGACGTCTCGAACGTGGACGAAAGGATAAGTCTGCTCCTGAAACGGGCTTGGGAACGCTCGTAGCATTGAGATGCTCATCGACGTATCTCATCTGGCGCGGGGGTATCTCAAATGACCGAGCGGGTGGAAAGAGACCGTCTCAGCCGGTCAGGATGCAGGCACCCTCATGTAGAAGATAGCTAAATGACTGCATCGCGCCGGGCGTAACATATCCCACTTGGCAGGTGACCTGACGCCCGCTCGTGAGCCGAACTCGGACCTCGCCGTCTCCCTCACAAATGATCGGGAGGGCTACGGTGAGCATGTCACCTTGGCGCGCGAGATCAGTCTCTTTCCCGCACAGCATGAGCACTGCGACGGCTGCAGGATCCCCACTCGTGTCCACTCGGAAGGTGTTTTCCACCGTAGGCGAACACCCTCCCAGCAAAGTGAGGCACGCAAACCACCGCTTCATGTGCTCCATTCCCAGTTACGAATGCGAGGCCCACAACAGGTCGAACCCAGCCATTGGCCGTGCGCCAGGAAGCCGACGTCAAACCGTCGCCGATGTCAGCCGTCCACCTTGAACGGCGAATACTCCGTCTCCAGCCACTCCATCTCCTGCTCCACCCCTGCCCGCTCCTGCGCCAGGAAGCGTTCGACAGGCCCACGCAGCATGGGGTCGGCGATGTAGTGGGCGGAGTAGACGGGCTTGGGCAGGTAGCCGCGGGCGATCTTGTGCTGGCCCTGGGCCCCCGCCTCGACGCGCGGCAGGCCGTGATCGATGGCCCAGTCGATGGCCTGATAATAACAAAGCTCAAAGTGCAGGAACGGCACGTCCTCGGCACAGCCCCAGTGGCGTCCGTAGAGGCAGTCGCCGCCGATCAGGTTGAGGGCACCGGCGATCCAACGGCCCTCGCGGCGGGCCATTACCAACAGCACCTGATCGGCCATCCGCTCGCCGAGGATCGAGAAGAACTTACGTGTCAGATAGGGTCGGCCCCACTTGCGCGAGCCGGTGTCCATGTAAAAGCCGAAGAAGGCGTTCCAATGCGCTTCGGTGATGTCGGGACCCGTCAGGCGCACGATCTCAACCTGCGCCTGGGCATCGCGGCGTTCTCGGCGGATGGTCTTGCGGCGCCCCGAGGACAGCGCGCCCAAGAAGGCCTCGAAGTCAGCGTAGTCCCGGTTTAGCCAGTGATACTGCTGGCCCTCGCGCAGGCCCATGCCGTGCACGCCAGACCAACGCCACTCGGCTTCCGTGAGGAAGTTGATGTTAAAGCCTGAGGCCTCGTAACGCTCACACAGAGAGAGGCCAGCGCCCAGCAGCAGAGCCCTCGCCTCGCCCGCATCGACGTCCGGTCGCACCAACAGCCGCGCACCGGTGGCGGGCACGAACGGGGCGGCGGACAACAGCTTGGGATAATAGCGCCCCCCCGCCCGTTCATAGGCGTCGGCCCAGGCATGATCGAAGACGTATTCGCCCTGGCTGTGGCTCTTCAGATAGAGCGGCATAACCGCTGCGACGCGGCCCTGATCGTCTTCGACACTGACGTGTTGAGGGCCCCAGCCGGTGCGCTCGACGGCGCTTTGCGACTGTTCCAACGCGTCCAGAAAATCGAACCGGATGAAGGGGTTTTGGTCGTATTCTGGATTGAGCGCGCAGGCGTCCCAGGCCTCACGTCCGATGTCGGCGATGCGCCGCGAGACCTTGACCGCTGGCGACAGGCTCAAGCGGCGAACCCCTCGAAGATTAGGTTGTCACAGCCGGCCTTGATGGCGTGCCACTGATCGGGCCTGCGCACGGTCCAGGCAATGATCGGAAGGCCCTGCGCGCGGAACTGCGCCGCGGGGGCGCTGGGCAGCATGTCGAGACCTAGCGCTAGGAAATGCGGTCGAGCGATCTCTACATGCTCGAGGGCCGCAAAGGCACGGCGCTGCGCGTCGGCCATATGGGGTGCCTTCTCGTAGGAATAACTATCCAGGCCCCGCAGCACGCCGGGATATCGGTCCGCGAACCAGGCGTGGGAATAGGGATTGAAGCCGATCACGCAGAGCGGACCGTTGTGGTCGGCAATGACCTCATGGACGCGCTGCTCTAAGGGCCCGACCTCGCCATAGGGGGTTTTCAGCTCCACATGAACCATGGCGCGATGACCGACCAAGGCCAGGGTTTCGAGCAAAGTAGGAATACCATCGTCCGAGCCCCCGAGGCGAAGTTCGGCAAGGTCGGCTGCGGTGCGGTCGCGCACGCGACCCTCAGCGCCAGTCATCCGCGCTAATTTATCGTCATGGAACACCACGGCCTCGCCGTCAGCAGAGAGTTGGAC
>JAYTWT010000131.1:0-33275 GCA_043743295.1 Alphaproteobacteria bacterium
TGGAGCCCGGCGCTGTGCCCCAGGCGATAACCCGCTTCACCGACGGCCGCCTTCTCTATCCCACGATTAGCTATGACGGGCGGATCGTGGTGTTCGAGCGCGAGTTCGAGATCTGGAAACTGGACCTGGCATCGGGACAGGCAGCGCGCATACCAATCGCCTTGCGTGGGGCACCTGCGGTCCAAGCTGACCGGCGATTGGTCGAAACGGCATTTCGAAGCCTCGCCGTCTCGCCCGACGGCAAAAAGCTGGCCATCGTCGCGCACGGCGAAATCTTCGCCGCCTCCGCCAAGGACGGCGGGGTCGCCGAGCGGGTGACCCAAACCCCCGGAGATGACTCCGGCCCTGCCTGGGCCCCCGATAGTCGCCATCTGGCCTACGTCGCTCAGCAAGGCGCCCGCGCCCAGATTATGGCCTATGATTTTGCCACGCGCAGCGCACGCGCCCTGACCGACCTCACGGATATCGACGCCGCCCCGGTCTACGCGCCGGACGGCAAGTCGTTAGCTTACATCCGGGGCCGCGATCAGGTGCGCCTGATAACTCTGGACGCGGATGGAAAGCCGATCCGTGATGGGCTGGCCTACAGTGGTCCCTTGGCAGGGGGAAACAACACGGAGGTCACATGGTCGCCCGATGGCCGCTGGTTGGCCTTCGCCGTCCGCGACCGCCGTGCCTTCTCGAATGTATGGGTGGTTCCAGCGGCCGGTGGCGAGGCCAAGCCGATCAGCTTCCTGGCCAACGGCTTTGCCGCCAGCCGTATTGCGTGGTCCCCCGACGGCCGGTTCCTGCTCTTCGACACCGCTCAGCGCACTGAGGACGCCCGAATGGTCCGCGTGGACCTCGTGCCGAACACACCGCGGTATCGGGAAGACGCGTTTCGCGACCTGTTCAAACCCGCGGCCATCACCAAGGAGGGCGCGGCGGTCGAGGCCAAACCTGTCGTCCAGATCGTGTTCGAGGGCCTGCGCGAGCGCGTTACGACCCTGCCCCTGAATATTTCGGCGACCGAACCGTTGATCAGCCCAGACGGCAAAACCCTGGTCTATCGCGCCAACCAAAACCTCTTCGCCTACAATCTCGATGAGTTGGCGAGCGAGCCGGTCGCGCCCGATCAACTAACCGGTGGCCGACGTTTCAAGAGCGACTACGCCTTCAGCCCAGACTCCAAACAACTCTACTACCTGGACGGTGGCCGGGTCAGCGTCACGCCCATTGAGAATGCCCGCCCCCGGTCCATCGATATCACCACTGATCAGATCGTCAGTTTCGCGGCCGAGCGCCAGGTGGTGTTCGATCAGGCCTGGGCGATCATCGACGCCAATTTCTATGATTCTGAGTTTCAAGGTCACGACTGGTCGGCCCTGCGCCGTCGGTTTGAACCCTTTGCCCAGGGCGCGAAGACGTCCGACGAACTACGCAGGGTGATCAACCTGATGCTGGGCGAACTGGATGCCTCGCACATGGGCATCAGCCGCCCGACGGACGGACCCGGCTCTGCGCCCGCGGCCCGCGTCGGTGACCTGGGCCTTCGCTTCGACCGCGAGGCCTATGAGGCGGGTCAGGGTCTGGTTGTGCGTGAGGTGATCAACCTCGGCCCGGCATCCCTGGAAGGCTCGATCAAGATCGGCGACGTTCTCACCGCCGTCGACGGGCTACGCTTGGGTCCAGGTGTCAGCCTTGCCAGCCTGCTCCTCGACAAGGTCGGCAAACGAACGGTCTTGTCGCTGACCGGGACCAGTGGCGCAGCTCGCGAGGCTGTCGTTCGACCGGTCCTGCCGGTGACGGCCACCGCCCTTATCTATCGGGCCTGGGTCAATGAGCGACGGGCCTATGTGGAGCGCGCCAGCGGCGGTCGCCTCGGTTACGTCCATCTAGCCGATATGAGCTCGGACAGCTTGAACCAGCTCTACCTGGACCTCGACGCCCAAAACCAAGGCCGCGAGGCCGTCGTCATCGATCTGCGCAACAACAACGGCGGGTTCGTGAACGGCTACGCACTGGATGTGTTCAGCCGCCGCAATTTCCTGACCATGACCCCGCGCGGGATGCCGGGCGTGCCCAGCCGCCAGAATTTGGGCCAACGCGCCCTGGGCTTGCCCACCATCGTGGTTAGCAATGAATCGACGCTGTCCGACGGCGAGGCTTTCATCGAGGGCTACCGTACTTTGGGGCTCGGCAAGGTCGTGGGCACCCCCAGCGCCGGCTGGCTGATCTACACCAGCGCGCGCGCCCTAATTGACGGCTCCAGCCTGCGCGTGCCGTTCATCCGCATCGACGACGCTAGCCACAAGAACATGGAAGGCAATCCGCGGCCCGTGGACATCGCTGTCGAACGCGCAATGGGCGAGACTTTGACCGGAAAGGATGCCCAGTTGGACACCGCCGTTGCGAGCCTGCTCAAAACACTGGACCGCAGCAAATAGGGACGATCACAGACCTCCCGCCTATACTTTTGAGGACGAACCATGATCCGCCCCCTACCCGCCGCCCTGGCTGTTATGCTCATCGCCGCCCCGGCTGGAGCCCAGGCCATCAACGCCTACGCCTCGGCCGGCGAGCAACAGGCAGCGATGACCGATGGTAAGGTCACCTCCGAACAGTTGGTTCGCGCCTACCTGGAGCGGATTGAGCGTGTCGACCGCTCTGGCCCCAAACTCAACGCCATTCTGGCGCTAAACGCTCACGCCCTGGCCGACGCCCGCAAGTTGGATGCTGAACGCAAGGCGGGCAAGGTTCGCGGGCCTCTGCACGGTGTGACCATCCTACTCAAGGACAACATCGAATCGTACGACGGCACGGCGACGACCGCAGGGTCCCTGGCCCTTCGCGGCAATATTCCCACCCGTGACGCGTCGCTGGTCAAACGCTTGACCGATGCCGGCGCGGTCATCCTCGGCAAGACCAACCTGTCGGAATGGGCCAACTTCCGCTCGACCAATTCGATCAGTGGATGGAGTGGAGTGGGCGGCCTGGTGCGCAATCCCCATTCGCTGGACCGCACCGCCTGCGGCTCGTCGGCAGGATCAGGCGCAGCGATAGCGGCGGGGTTAGCCGCCCTGGCGATCGGCACCGAGACGGATGGGTCTATCACCTGCCCAGCCGCCATGACCGGGATCGTTGGCTTGAAGCCTACCGTCGGTTTGGTCTCACGGACGGGGATCGTGCCGATCTCGCCCGAACAGGACACTGCGGGGCCGATGACCCGGACCGTGGCCGATGCCGCGGCCCTGCTGAGCGCTATCGCCGGACCTGACCCAATGGACCCCGCCACCAAGGACGCCGACGCACACAAGTCCGACTACCTCGCCGCCCTGAATCGCGCCGCGCTGAAGGGGGCCAGGATTGGCGTCTGGAACCCGAACAAGGGCCGCTCGGTCGGTACGGATGCTGTCTTCGAGGCCGCACTCAAAACCCTGAAGGCCGAGGGCGCTGTGTTAGTAGACATCTCCGGTCCCGACGGCGTGACAGTCGGCAAGATCAGCGGCTTGGAGGGCGACCTGCTGCGTACCGAGTTCAAGGCCGCGCTCAACGCCTACCTCGCCACAACACCGCCCGCCGTGACCGCACGGACGCTCAAGGACCTGATCGCCTTCAACAAGGCGGAGCCACGCGAGATGGCCCTCTTTGGTCAGGAGATCTTCGAAGCGGCTGAGGCCATGCCGCCAATCACCGACACCGGCTATCTGGAACGTCGGGCGACAGCGCGCAAGCTGGCCCGCGCGGCCATCGACGACATGCTGTCCAAGGATACGCTGGTCGCCGTGGTCTCGCCCAGCAACGGCCCCGCTTCTATCGTCGATCCTGTGAACGGCGGCCGATCCTTCGGCTCACCCTCGACCCTGCCGGCGGTCTCTGGGTATCCGCACCTCGCGGTCCCGGCGGGCGATGCTAGCGGCCTGCCGATTGGGCTGTCTTTCCTTGGGCCAGCATGGTCGGAGGCCAAGCTGTTAGGTCTTGGATACGCCTTTGAACAGGCCTCCCGCGCCCGTCGTGAGCCTCAGTTCCTACCCAACGTCGGTGCCCGCCCGGAGATCGCGCGCGCCTACGATCCACAATGAAGGAAGAGTGTATATGAGCGGGTGGCTGTCGTCTCTACGTGTCATCGATCTCACCGATGAGCGCGGCCTGCTGGCGGGTCAGATGCTGGCCAAGCTGGGCGCGGACGTTATCCAAATCGAGCCGGTCGGCGGATCATCAGCACGGCGCGTTGGACCGTTTGACGACCAGGGGCGTTCATTCTTTTGGTCCGCTTATGCCGCTGGAAAGCGCGGCGTAGTTCTGGACTTGGAGACAATGACGGGCCTAGCGCAACTCCACCGCCTTCTGGCGTCTGCCGATATCCTACTGGAGTCGGCGTCGCCCGGTTGGATGGCCGACCATGAGTTGGGGTTCGAGGCGCTGCACAAACTCTACCCGGCGCTGGTCCATGTCACGGTGACGCCGTTCGGCTCCACGGGCCCCAAGCGCCACTGGGCGGCGTCAGACCTGACCCTGTGGGCAGCAGGCGGGCCCTTACATCCGCATCGGGACGTGGAAGGCCCACCCCTCAGGATCAGCGCCACCCAGGCTTGGCTGCATGGCGCGGCGGATGCGGCGACCGGTGCCATGATCGCCTATCTGTCGCGTCAGACGACCGGCCGTGGCCAGCATGTCGATGTATCTGTTCAGCAGGCGATCAGCCCGAGCACGCTGTCGTTGATCGCAGGTCCCGCCGTGGGCCACCCTGACTACATCCTCTACCCTCGGCCCGTCCGTCCTGCCGAAGACGTCGGCAAGCCGAACCCCATGCTCGGCCCAAAGTGGCACGTTGCCGACGGCTTGGTCGAGCTTACAATCGGCGGCGGCCCGGCCGGCCAACGTAGCAACCTGCTATTCGACTGGATGCGGGCCGAGGGCGCGCTGCCACCTAGATTCGAGAATTGGGACTGGACCAAGGTTCCGATGCGCATCGCGCCGGACGATCCAATGATCCCCGACCTTATGGCCACTCGCCACGCCGTAGCTGCCTTCCTGGCCCCTAAGACCAAGGCGGTCCTTGAGCACGAGGCGATCACGCGGCATCTATTGTTGGCGCCGATCAAGACCACGGCAGACCTGCTGGCTAGCGCCCATCACAAGGCCCGGGGCTACTTCGTGACGGTTGAGGAGGACGGCGTCGCCCGAACGCTTCCCGGAGCCTTCGCCCTCGGCCCAGACGGCATGTTCGTCGCGCCTTCGGGTGCACCTACGCTGGATCAGCACACCGAGGAGGTTTTCTCAGGGGCGGACCGTCCTTCCGTTCAGTCGGCGACAGCCCCTCCCGCCGCGCGGCCCCTTGAGGGATTGAAGGTCCTAGATCTAGCGTGGGTGGTCGCTGGGCCCGCTCTGGGCCGCGCCATGGCCGACTGTGGTGCCACCGTCGTGCGCGTGGAGTCCTCGGTTCGGATCGAGACTGCCCGGCTGATGGGTCCGTTCTGGCAGGGCAATCCCGACCCGCAGCGCAGCGCCCTCTACGACACCTACAATGTGGGCAAGCTGGGTCTGGCCCTGGACCTCACCCATCCCGATGGACAGGCAGTCGTGCGCGATCTGGCGCAGTGGGCAGATGTGGTCGTCGAGAGCTTCATCCCCGGCCAACTGGCCAAGTGGGGGCTGTCGCCGGAGGCCCTGCGCGCCGCTAACCCAAGACTGGTAGTGACCTCGACCTGCCTGATGGGCCAGACGGGGCCTGCTGCCGCCCTCTCTGGCTATGGCAACATCGGCGCGGCCATGGCGGGATATCAGGCCATTGTCGGGCGAATCGGAGAACCGCCTATCGGGCCCTTCGGACCCTATACGGATTTCGTCGGACCTCGGTTCGGTCTGCTTGCGACCCTGGCCGCCATCGACCGCCAGCGGCGCACCGGCGAGGGTTGCTGGCTCGACATCTCTCAGGCCGAGGCGGGAATGCAGTTTCTGGCACCGCTGATCGCCGAGACGGCGGCGACTGGGCAAGTCGCAGCATCGAACGGCAATCGAGACCCTCAGTTCGCGCCGCATGGGGTGTTCGCCTGCGCCGGAGACGACCGCTGGATCGCGATCGTCGCGCGGGATGACGCAGAGTGGGCGCGACTAGCCGTCCTGATCGGCGGCACGGCGCTGGACCCTGAGTTCGTCACGCTAGCCGGCCGCAAGGCTGACGAAGATCGGCTAGATGGAGTGGTCGCCACCTGGACCGCAAACCACACCGCCGAAGATCTTGAAATGACCGTACAAGCCCTGGGTGTGCCCATCCACCGCGCCGCAACCCCAGCGGATATCAACACCGACCCACAACTCATCGCGCGCGGACACTTCGGACGGGTTCCGCACCCGCTCGGCGGCGACTGCGTGTTTGAAACCAGCCGCTATCAGATGTCAGACACGCCAGCGCACTACCAACGCGCCGCACCTCACTTCGGCCGCGACAAGGTCGAGGTACTCCAGAACCTGCTCGGCTATAAGATCGCAAGAGTAGATGCCCTGGAGGCAGCGGGCGTCTTGCGCTGACTCTGGACGCTTACCGTCCGGTCGGCAGGTCCTTGAAGGCCACGTCCTTGTCGACACGGATGTCCCCCGGAAGTCCAAGGACGCGTTCGGCGATGATGTTTTTCAGGATTTCATCCGTGCCGCCGGCGATTCGAAGACCCGGCGCGCTCATGAGTGAGGCGTGGAAACCACCGGCCAGAGGTGCCAACGTTGGATCGTTGATGATCCCGTACTGGTCCAGCATCTCAACCGCAGAATTGGCCAGATCCTGCATCTGGGTGGCCGCTACGACTTTGCCGATCGAGCTCTCCGGCCCCGGCGTCTGACCGCGTGACAGCGCGGTCATCGTGCGGTTGCGGGTGTGCTTTAGCCCTTCAGCCTGCACGTACCAATCGGCAAGCTTCTCACGCAGCGCCTGGTCCTTGAGCGCCGGCCCGCCGTCCAGACCGGTCATGCCCTTGGCCGCCGCCATGAATTCGGCCCAGCCAGCACCCGACGATCCGCCGACTGCCAGCCGTTCGTTCATGAGGGTGACAATGCTGACCCGCCACCCGTCGCCGACGCCGCCCAGGCGCTGGCTGTCCTTGACCCGGACGCCGGTGAAGAACACCTCGTTGAAGCCTGAACCGCCCGACATCTGATGGATCGGTCGCACCTCAATCCCCGGATCGCTCATATCGATCCAGAACATCGTCATGCCCTTGTGCTTGGGCGCGTCGGGATCGGTGCGGCAAATGACAATGCCGTAGTTTGAGAACTGAGCCCCGGTGGTCCACACTTTTTGACCGTCAATGATCCAATCGCCTGACCCATCCGGTGCCTGGACGGCCTTGGTCCGCGCGGCCGCCACGTCCGACCCACCTGAGGGTTCAGAGAACAGCTGGCACCAGATTTCTTCGCCGCGCAGCGCCGGACCGCCGAACCGTGCCTTGGTCTGTTCGTCGGCAAACGTCATCAGGGTCGGCACGCACATGCCCAGACCGATGGTGAACGGGCTTCCGGGCACCGCGTGCTTGGCCTCTTCCTGGCTGAAGATCACCTGCTGCATTGGCGTGCCACCCGGGCCACCCCACGCCGCGGGCCAGGTGATTTGCGCATAGCCCGCGGCAGCCTTCTTGGCCTGCCAAGCTTTGGACGCGAGCATGGCGTCGCCGCCGCCCTCGACATCTCCGCCGACGACCTCGCGGCTCTTGGGTGCATTGGCCTCCAGCCAGGCCCGGGCTTTGGCGCGATAGGCGGCTTCTTCCGGCGTGTCGTTGAAGTCCATCAGGCAGCGTTCCTGCGTTCGAGGTGGCTGATCAGTCGCTCTTTCCAGACCCGTGGTGCCCCGGCCACAAGGCTGAGCTGACGCGAGCGGCGATAGTAGAGGTGGGCGTCGATCTCCCAGGTGAAGCCGATACCGCCATGGGTCTGGATGTTCTCTTTGGACGCAAACCAGAAAGCTTCTGAGGCCGCGATCCGCGCCGCGCTGGCCGCAACCGGCAACTCCGTCGCGTTGGTGTTCAGCGCCCAGGCTCCGTAGTAGGCGTTGGACCGGGCCAGCTCGTTCTTGACATATATGTCGGCCAGCTTGTGCTTGATCGCCTGATAGGACGCGATGACACGGCCGAAAGCATAGCGCTCTAGCGCATAGGCCTTGGCCATCTCCAAGCATTTGTCGGCCCCGCCGCACTGTTCGAACGCCAGCAGGACGGCTGCACGGTCGGTGACCTGCTCCAGCAAGGCCAAACCTTCGCCCGGCGCGCCCAGGCGCTCGGCAGACGCTCCGGCAAAGGTCAGCCGCGCGGCATCGCGAGTGGGGTCCAGGGTCTGTAGGGGCTCGCGGGTGACGCCCGCCGAAAGGTCGACCAGGAACAGGCCTGGTTGCCCGTTCTCCTGAGCCAGCACCAGGGCGTGGGTCGCGACGTCGCCGTCGGTGACCGGGAGTTTTACGCCCGTCAGCTTGCCGCCGGCGACACTGGCGCTCAACGAAGCGGCGGTCGGTGCGCCTGGGCCCTCCGACGTCGCCACGCAGCCAATGACCTCACCCACCGCGATCTTGGGTAACAGGGCGGCCTTCTGAGCATCAGACCCGGCCAGCATCACCGCCTCGGCCAGAAAATAGACCGTGGACGCGAACGGGATCGGGGCCACCGCCCGGCCCAGTTCCTCGGCGATTACGCAGAGCTCCAAATGGCCCAGGCCCAGACCGCCGTATTCCTCCGGGATCGCCGCACCCAGCCACCCCTGAGCCGCCACAGCCGCCCATAATGCCGCGTCGTGCGTGACCTTGTCGTCGTCCAGCACCTTGCGCACGGCGCTTGTCGCGCAGTTCGCATCCAGGAATTTCCGGGCTTCATTTTTGAGGAACTTCTGGTCGTCCGAGAAATCGAAATTCATGGCCCTGTCCCGCCGGTTGTTGCCGGTCTGCGTTTCGGTGGACGCACCATTGCCCCGTAGGGCCTCAGAGAAAAGTGTGACCTTGCGTCAGACGACCTCGACGTCGAGCCCCAACGCGAGCGCAGCGGTGCGCATCTGGCGGTCCAGTGTCAGCAACGTTGCGCCACGATCCTCGCAGACCGCGATGTGGAGCGCGTCACCTGCCCTGAGGACCAGGTCCGGTCGCGCGCCATAGTGCGCCGCGACTTCGAAGTGGGTCGTTGTCACCTGAACCCGACTACAGGCCGCGACCACGAAGAGCTGATAGGCTTCGAATGCGGCCCGACGCCCGACCTGAGTGAGCTGACCGGTGCGCACCTTCAACGAAAGCGCTGACGCGACCTCGGTTGTTACCCATGAGCTGATCATCGGCTCGTTGGCCTCAAATAGCCTGAATCGCCTGCGCATCGCTTCTGTCGCGGGCTCGCCTATGATCAGCGCCACAACAGCCGACGTGTCGACATAGACGCTCAGTACCGTTCCCCATCACGGAAGAGGCGGATGAACTCATCGTCTGTTTCGCCATGACTCGGCCAACCCGCCGTGAGCCGCTCGATTGCGTCCACATCGATCTTCTTCTTCGTCGGCGGCTGCACAGCGCTCAACTGCACCACCGGTTTGCCGCGCCGGGTAATGCGGATCAGCTCACCGGCCGCAGCGCGGGTGACGATCTCGCTGAGACGGGCCTTGGCGTTGGCCAGGGATATGTCGGTCATCGCGCCCTCCTGACCATCTAGATAGTCATCTAACACGGAATGGCGGGTGGCCAAAACGCCTTGGCGACGTCTCACGATGGCGTCTGAACCAGACAGTTCAGTTTTGTATATACAAAACATTTGCGCGCGACGCAGTCCTCAGGTATCCGTAACGTTGTGGATGTGATCTTCGATCCGACGAAGGATGCCGCCAACCGGGCCAAGCACGGCCTCTCGTTGGCCGAGGCCGCTGGGTTCAACTTCGCGTCTGCTCTGATCCGCGAGGATCGTCGTTTTGACTACGGCGAACAGCGGCTTCAGGCGCTTGGCTGGCTGGATGATCGCCTAGTGGTCCTAGTCTATGTCGATATCGACGATGACACCCTCCCGCGCGATCAGCCTGCGTCCCGCCGACACTCGTGAACGGAGAGCCTATGTCGAACATCGCTAAGCGCCCGCCGCCACCGGCAGACTTGGACGATAGTCCGCCGCTAGATGATGACTTCTTCGCCGAGGCCCGGCGTGGCCGTGACATACTGAGCCCCGGTCGGCTGGCCGCATCGGCTGGCGAGGTCGCCCGACGCAAGTCCGGGCGTCCAACCGGTGAGGGCGGCCCAAAAGCAGCGGTCAGCCTGCGCCTCGACATGGGCGTCGTGAACCACCTTCGCGCCCAGGGGCCGGGTTGGCAGACGCGCGTCAACGACGCACTGGCGCGCCTGATCTCGGCTGGAGATCTCTGATCCGGGTGGGCGAAACGCCAATCCGCTACGATTGGAAGGCAACCCAAATCTCTGTATGTTGCGCCAGCTTAGGGCATCGGGGGTTGGATGCAGCGACTTTCGCATTGCTGGGGCATTGGTTTGGCCCGAACGGGAAATACGTCGTTCTGCGCTGCCCTAGCTCTGTTGGGTTATTTCCCCGTCAAGCAGGACCCGACATTCGAGGCGCTTCGCGATCTTCGGGGAGGATCAGGCAATACAGTCGTGCTGCACTTCAAGTATCTGGACTACATTTTTCCCGGTTCCAAATTCGTTTTGACGACGCGTACAGTCGAGAGTTGGCTCCATTCGATGGAGCGTTCGCACCTGCACAATCCTCGGCCAATCATTGGCGAACATGGCCGGATCGCCAGACGTATGGCGCTCTATGAAACGTTAGGTTACGAGCGAGAGATCCTCGCTGATGCATTCGAGCGTTATCATTCCGACGTGCGTCGCTATTTCGCTCGACGCCCTGATGACCTACTTGAATTGAACGTGGCTGGCGGTGAAGACTGGGACCGACTGTGTCCATTTCTCGGTGCACCGCAACCAACTGAAGCTTTTCCCGCTTTGAATCAGGGTGTGGCCTCGTAGGCTGCCCGATAGTGCCTATGATGAAGTCATCCAGCCCCATCAGAAGCTCGGAATGCTAGCGCAATGGTACGTCCGGTGCCGCGGGAGCCAGACACCTATGTTCGCCTGTTGGGACGCACGCCTTGTCCCCGCCGCACTCCGCCGCCTAGAACACTGCCATGCGCACAGACATCGCCCAGCCGATCCGGCTCTCCGACTACACCCCGCCCGCTTACCTCATTGATGAGGTGCACCTGACCTTCGACCTGGCCCCCAACACCACACGCGTGAAGGCCCGGTTGTCGGTGCGGCGCAATGGCGATGCCGTGGTGCCGCTGGTGTTCAATGGCGAACGCCTGACGCCGATCTCCGTGGCCATCGACGGCCAAATCCTAGCGGCCGGTGACTACGCGATTGATGCCGAGTTCCTGACCATCTTGGCCCCGCCCGCGACCTTCGTCCTGGAAACGGAGGTCGAGATCGATCCGGAAAACAACAAGGCTCTGGAAGGCCTCTATATGTCCGGCGGTCGCGTCTGCACGCAGTGCGAATCCGAAGGCTTTCGCAAAATCACCTTCTGGCCCGATAGGCCTGACGTGCTGTCGCGCTACACAGTGCGCATTGAGGCGGACAAGACGTTTCATCACCTGCTCTGCAACGGCAATCTAATGGAGAGTGGCTCCCTGCCGGACGGACGCCACTTCGCGGTCTGGAATGACCCCTTCCCCAAGCCCAGCTATCTCTTCGCTCTGGTGGCTGGCGAGTTGGATGTGCTGGAAGATACCCTCACCACCATGAGCGGGCGCACGGTGGCCTTACGCATCTTCGTCGACCCCGGCATGGTGCCGCGCGCCGCCTACGCCATGGATGCCCTCAAGCGCTCGATGCTCTGGGACGAGCAGGCCTATGGCCGCGAGTACGATCTGGACCTGTTCATGATCGTGGCCGTACGCGACTTCAACTTCGGGGCGATGGAGAACAAGGGGTTGAACGTGTTCAACTCCTCGCTGGTATTGGCCGATCCGGAGACGGCGACGGATGTCGACTATGAGCGGATCGAGGCCGTGGTCGCCCACGAGTATTTCCACAACTGGACCGGCAATCGGATCACCTGCCGCGACTGGTTCCAGCTATGCCTCAAGGAGGGCCTGACGGTCTATCGCGAGCAAGGCTTTTGCGAGGACATGCGCGGCCAGGCTGTGCAGCGGATCAAGTCGGTCAAGGCCCTACGGATGCGCCAGTTCGCCGAGGATCAAGGCCCGCTGGCCCATGCCGTGCGCCCCTCGGCCTATATGAAGATCGAGAACTTCTACACGGCTACGATCTACGAGAAGGGCTCGGAGGTCATCGGCATGCTGCACACCCTG
Source organism: Alphaproteobacteria bacterium (assembly GCA_043743295.1). Classification (GTDB taxonomy): domain Bacteria; phylum Pseudomonadota; class Alphaproteobacteria; order Caulobacterales; family Caulobacteraceae; genus Phenylobacterium. The sequence continues at coordinate 12,304 of JAYTWT010000131.1, forward strand.
GTAGGCGATGCAGCGTTCCGGGCGGGTATGGATATCTACTTCGCGCGCTGGGACGGGCACGCCACGACGGTAGAAGCGTTCATACAGTGTTTTGCTGAGGCTTCAGGCCGCGACCTGTCTGGATTTTTCGCGTGGTATGAGCAGGCTGGCACGCCGCGTGTGCATCTTACCGCCCGATATGATGCGGCTGCGCACGCCTTGAACCTGACCCTGACCCAAACGACCCCGCCGACCCAGGGCCAGCCGGTCAAGCGGCCCCTGCCCATCCCCGTCGCCCTAGGCCTGCTGGACTCAGAAGGCCGGACCCTCGCCTTCAAGCGGGATGGTGAGGCCGTGGATGAAACGCTTATCCTCTTGGAAGGCGCCGAGACCACAGTGACCCTAACCGGGGTTGATCGCCCGCCGGTAATCTCGGCCCTTCGCCGGTTTTCAGCGCCCGTGGTGCTGACCAGTGACGCCGAACCCCGCGAACGGTATGTGAAGCTGGCCGCAGACCCCGACCTGTTCAATCGTTGGGAAGCTGGCCAGGACCTGGCCAGCGATCTGATCCTCGCCCGCGCCGCTGGGCGGCCCAACGAAGTCGGCGAAGAACGCTACGCAGAAGCGGTTGGTCGCGCTCTGAGCGATCAGGCCTCCGACCCTGCTTTCAAAGCGCTGTTGCTGGCACTGCCCTCGGAAGGTGATCTGGCGCTGATGCGCAGTCCGGTTGATCCACAGGCAATCCATGCGGCGCGGGACGCGTTGCGGCTTCGCATGGCGCTCCATCTGGACGCGGACCTGCGCCGCCTGCACGCAGGCTTGCAAGACACCGGCACCTTCTCGCCAGATGCCGCTAGCGCCGGGCGCCGGGCGCTGCGCAATGCGGCGCTGGAACTCATGGCCGCCAACCCACGCAGTGAAATCGTTGAACTGGCTAGCGGCCACTACCAAGGCGCGGCGAGCATGACCGACGCTATGGGCGGGCTGAGCGCGCTGATGCATATCGGCGGACCCGCCTTCGAGGCGGCACTGACGGACTTCTATGCCCGCTGGAAATCCGAGCCGCTGGTGATCGACAAGTGGTTCGCCATCCAAGGGCGCGACACCTCTGAGGAGGCCTTAGGCCGTATCCTGGCCCTGACCGCCCATCCGGCCTTCGATCAGCAGAACCCCAATCGGTTGCGCGCCTTGATCTCCAGTCTGGCGAATTTCAATCCTTCGCGGTTCCACGATCCCAGTGGGGCCGGCTATCGGTTCCTGGCGGACCAGATCATCGCCGTAGACCGGTTCAATCCCATGACCGCAGCCCGGTTGGTGGACCCTCTAGGCGGGTGGAAGCGTCTGACGCCGGCCTTGGGCCAGTTGATGAAAGCGCAGCTGGAGCGGATTGTGGCCATCGAGGGCCTCTCGAAAAACGTCTATGAACTGGCTTCCCGCGCGCTCGCGTAATTGCTTGCAACCCCCGATGACCGATTGGCGCGGATCAGCTTAGACTTCTGCTTCGGTTCATTTCGAACAGGGTTGGGGCGGCAGAGGAGCGACGGCTTTGGCCGGACGCGAGGGTCGGAGCATAAGCGGGGTAACGCCGGAGCGCCGGACGCGTCCGCGCACGTCCACGCTGCGGCGAATGGTCAGGCCGGCCCTGTTGGCGCTGCTCCTTCTGCTTGCGATCTTTGCGGCGGTCAGCCTAACGCGCTTGCAAGCGGGCCTGGCTGGGCGCTCTGAACTCACGGTGTGGATTGCGATTCAGGCCGCCGCAGCCCTGGCGCTCGGGGGGTTGCTGGTCTTCGAAAGTCGACGGGTCGACTATATCCAGGCGGCGCGCAGCGACTCTGAGACCCGGTTCCGTATGGCGGTCGAAGCAGCCCGATGCGGTATCTGGGAATGGGACCTGGCGGCAGATCGGATCTTCATGTCCGATGTGACCGCCTCCTTGTTCGGCTGGCGTAGCGGCGATGTCGGGGGCCAGCAGGTTTTGGATCGGGTGGCGCCCGGGCATCGCGACGACATGCGCGAGGCGTTGGCGACCGCCGCCATATACGGTGATTTCGACGTCTCGTTCCGAGTACCGCCGTTGGCCGGTGCTCGTCCAGTATGGATCGATTTCCGCGGTCGTGGCTTCGGCGAGAGCCCCGAAGGCGGCTTTGCCCGCATCATCGGCGTCGCGCTGGATGTCACCGAAGAACGTCTGGCCCAGGCCCGCGCCCAGTCCGCCGAGAGCCGGCTACGTGACGCGATCGAGAGCACGTCGGAAGCGTTCGTACTCTGGGACCGTCACGGGCGGCTGGTGATGTGCAATCGTAACTTCCGCAGCTTCTTCCAACTGGATGCGGGTCTTCTGATCGCAGGCGTGGGCCGCGAACCGGTCGAGCGTGCGGGACGCCTCGCCATCCGCCGCGAGTTGCCGGCGGTCGGCGGTCGGCGCGGTGTTCGGGAGGCAGAGTTGTCGGATGGTCGCTGGGTTCAGATCTCCGAGCGGCCCACTGCTGAAGGCGGGCTAGTGGTCACCGCCGCCGACATCACGGTCCTGAAGACCCAGGAAGAAGTGCGGCGGATCAAGGAAGAAGAACTGCGGCGGCTGGTCCTCAACCTGGAACAAAGCCAGGAGCAGTTGTCCGAACTGGCGCGCAAGTACGAGGCCGAAAAGATTCGCGCTGAAGCGGCCAGCCAAGCCAAGAGCGAGTTCCTGGCCAATATGAGCCATGAGCTTCGCACACCACTCAATGCCATCAACGGCTTCTCCGAGATCATGGCGGGCGAGATGTACGGGCCGGTCGGCGACGCGCGATACCGCGACTATGCCCGCGATATCCTCAGTTCCGGCCAACATCTATTGGCGCTGATCAATGATATCCTGGACATGTCCAAGATCGAGGCCGGCAAGCTCAGCATGAGGTTTGAACCCGTCTGCCTTGAGGAGCTTGCCGAGGAGGCGTTGCGGCTGGTGCGAAACCGCGCTGAGGCGGCGGGCCTATCGTTGGTCCTGGATTTCGTCGAGTTGCCAGATGTGGACGCCGATTACCGCGCGATCAAACAGGTGCTGCTCAATCTTTTATCCAACGCCATCAAGTTCACACCCCGAGGCGGCCGCGTCTCTGTGCGGGCGGAGTGGCGTGAAGATGCGTTGGCGGAGCGGGTCAAAATCAGCGTCCAGGACACCGGCATCGGGATATCGTCGCAGGACCTGGCGCGTTTGGCGCGGCCCTTCGAGCAGGTCGAGAGCCAGCACTCCAAGACTACTCAGGGGACCGGCCTAGGCCTGGCCCTCACCAAGTCGCTCGTTGAGATGCACGGCGGTATCCTGGACCTACGCAGTACGCCGGGTCAGGGCACGGTCGCCAGCTTTGCACTGCCTGTACGCCAGGGCACCGCGACGACCGAGAGCAACGTCCAAGCCGCCTAACGTTGAGATCTGTCCGGCTCAATCCGCTGCGGGGGCTTGGCCAGCGCCTCGGCAAATATCTCCCGGTCTTCCGCAGGCAGGGACGCAGCAAATGCCACGAGCCGACGATCCATCTCGGTCCTGCCCTCTAACTCCAGCGCTCGAGCCCTTGCGAGGGCCGCACGCGCGCCTGCCTCGTCGAGCGGGTCGGCACCGAAGCCTTTCATGGTGTCCCGGGCGATCTGACGCGCCTCGCGCATCTTTGGCGCAACGGTCGCCGCATAGCCGGGCATTTGAGCGCGCCAGGCCGCCTGGGCCTCCGGTGAGAGCTGGCGAACAGCGGCCGTGACTGGATTGCGCTGCATTGGCGGCTGGCGAGCCGTCGCGGCAGACGTCTGCGCCTGAACCGCCGTGACCCGCGCGCCGACATAGGTGCCAAGGCCGAACACGTTCAGCGCTAAGGATAAGAATAGCACAATCCAAATAGCCGGAGGGCGCATCAGGCCTCCTCGTCCAGGCCAAAGCCGACCACATCGTCCATGGCGGTGACCTGTGCCTCGCTGTCTTGGGGTGCGACAGATCTGGAGACTTCAGTGCCGGTGATGATCCCCGCCAAGCAGGCTGCGGCCAATCCCGCGCCCATGCCCGCCGGGAACAGCCACCGTGGCCATGCGACGTGGCGCGATCTGGGGGCAGTAGCCACGATGCGCTGGGTCAGATCATAGCTCGGGACCACTGCAGGGCTGGAGTTCAACAATGCGTCGAGGTCGCTGGCCGCCACCAGCGCATCAACCACCGCCGGCTTCGCGCTCGCCAGAAACAACGCCGCGGCCTCACGATCCGCGGTGGGCCATCGCGCGATGTCGCCACCGTAGGCGTTCGCGAGAGTCTCAAAGCGTTCCTGGGTCATGGCGTCAGGCCCTCAGATCGGCGAGCTGGGCCCGAAGCGCGCGCCGTCCACGCCCCAGCAGACTTTCCAGCGCTTCGACGCTCACCCCCATGAGGTGCGCCGCCTCGATGTTGCCGAGCTCTTGATAGTGGCACAGCACGATCGCCTCGCGCTGGCGGTCCGGTAACGCTGCTAAGGCTAGGCCGACGCGCCGACCGGTGTCCGCTGCTTCCAGGCCGCGATCCGGGGCTGGCCCCTCGTCGATACGCTCGGGCGGTTCGGCATAGGCAATCTCGCGCCGACGTCGCAGCCGGTCGTAGCAAAGGTTCAGCGCGACGCGATGAAGCCAGGTGTCGAACCGCGCTGCGCCGGGCTGCCACTTGGGGGCTTGTTTCCATATCCGGACAAAGGCCTCCTGAGCCACGTCCTGCGCCTCGACGCTGTCGCCCAGCATTCGCGCCGCCAGGGCCAGCAGGCGCGGAAGTTTGCGCGCCACCAACGCTCGGGCGGCGGCAGGATCGCCCACCGCCACTCGCGCCAAGAGTTCCTCGTCGGGATCTCCCAAGCCGCGCCGCCTCCGAGGCTGATCTACTGCGGGCCCGGTCCACGTGCCCGCTGCCGTATCATGAGCAGTTCACCCTTGGAGAGCCAGCTGTCCTTGTTGGTATCGGCCATCTCGAACCGCCGCTTGGTCATCGCTGACATCTCAGCCTTCGTGACCGCGCCGTCCTTGTTGGAATCCAGGCGCATCATGCCGCCGCCCCGACCGCCGTCGCCGCCACCCGCCGAACCGCGACCGGCCGCCTCCGCGCGCGTGGCCATGGCGTCCATTTCGGCCTGAGTGAGCTTGCCGTCCTTGTTGGTGTCCATGCGGCTGAACATTCGGGACTGGCGCTCGGCCTGCGAGGCTGTGAATTCGGCCAAGGTGACCTTGCCGTCCCGATCAGTATCCGGGTTCGGTGGCTCGCCGCCTGGCCCAGGTTGAGCCTGCACCGCAGCGGCGACGAGGATTGCAGACAATGCGAAGATGAGTGTGTGTTTCATCGTTCCTCAGGACGGTAGCTGAGCACCCCAGATCTATTGAACGGCCAAGCTCGCGGCTTCCGTCGCACGGTCATGGGCCGGTGATCGCAAGAAAGGCCAAACGGGCGTCGCGTTGAGCTGCGGCGAGGCCGGACGTCAGGGCCTTGAACGATCGTGCGCCCCCAGCCCGCGCCAATAGAGCCTGGAACCGCTTGGGTTCAGCATCGGGCTGCGGGTTGTCGCCGAGCGCCACCTTCAGAAGTTGGGTCAGATCCTGTTGTAGGCGCCACGCTGTCATCAGTGCTTCAAGATGTGCGACCTCAATCAGCCCGGCCTTGCCCAAGGCGTCCAGAGCCTGGGCAGTATTCACGGCCAACGGGCCGCCGTGACCCGCGTGGATCAGTTGAAGACCCTGGGCGGCGAACTCGATATCGACCAACCCGCCCGGCATTAGCTTTAAGTCCCAGTCACCCTTGGCCGGGCGTTCGCGTTCGAGCAAGGCGCGCATGCTGCGGACATCGGCGGCGATCAGCGTGCGATCTCGGGGCTGGCGGAGCGCCGCCGTGAGGCTGGCCTGAGCCTCTGATACGAACGTCTCAGAGGTTGCCCAGACGATCCGCCCTCGGGTTAAGGCGAGGAGCTCCCAGGTTTCGGCCTCGCGGGCATAGTAATCTTCGAAGGCCGCAGAGCTGACGGCGACCGGGCCTTTAGTGCCGGAAGGGCGCAGCTGCATGTCCACCTCGTAAAGCCCGCCCTCTGTCGTCGGACTCGAGAGCGCGGCGATGAAGCGCTGGGTGACGCGGCCATAGAAGTGCGCCGCCTCCCACCCTTTCAACTGTGACACGGCGGCCGGATCGTGGACGCGGTAAAGGGTCATAAGGTCCAAGTCTGAGCGGGCGTTCATCTCGCCGGAGCCGCACTTGCCCAGCGCGATGATCGCCAGGTCGCCGGGGAAAGCGCCGGCGGCGCGCTCGACCTCGGCGAGGGCGATGGGGGCCAGAGCCTCAATGCACATGTCGGCGAGATCGGCAAAGGCCTGACCCGCTGGCCGGTAAGTCGAAGACCCGCTCATCACCTGCATGCCAAGGCGGAAGGCGAGCTCGCGGTGGCGGCGGCGGACGGCGTCCATGGCACCTTCGAAATCCGGCGCGGCCTGGGTGCCGGCAATCAATTCGGCCCGCGCGACCTTCAGATCAGCTGGGGCGAGAAAGTCCGGGTCGACCATCGCGTCGATAGCGGCGGGCCGTCGAGCCAGCACCTGCGCCAGCCGAGGTGCGAACGCCATGGCTTCGACCATCATGGCGAATAGGCGCGGCTGGGCCAGGAATAACGACTGGAGTTGGACACCGGAGGAGAGGCCTTCGAAAAAATCTCGAAACCGGGCGAAGGCGACATCGGGTGCCCCCGTCGCATGGGCCGCCTCCAGTAGGCGCGGCGCCAGGCGGGTGAAGAGTTCTCGACCGCGCTCCGTGCGTGTGGCCGCCGCACGGCCGTGATGCCATGCCCGAATGGTCTGCGAGACCTGCGCCGGATTAGAGAATTTCATGCGCCGTAGCGTGGCCAGCGTCTCGCTATCGTCGCCGACGCCAGTGAAGACCAGGCTGCCGAATCGGGAGGACAGCGGCTCTTCGTCAGCGAACAGTTCCCCGTATCGTCGGTTCACGGTCTTCAGCGTCTGCACAATCGCGGCATCGAAGCTGCGCAGCGGTGCAAACCCGCTGAGCGCGGCGACGCGGCGGCGGTCGGCTTCGGCCTCGGGCAGGCGATGGGTCTGCTCGTCGGCCAACATCTGGATCCGATGCTCGACGTTACGCAGACGCACATAGGCCTGCGTCATTTCATCAGCCGCGACGCGGGTGACGTAGCCGGCGGCGGCCAAGATTGCCAAAGCCTCGCAGGTTCGATTGTTGCGCAACTCGGGATGGCGACCGCCCAAGATCAACTGTTGGGTCTGGACGTAGAATTCGATTTCGCGGATGCCGCCCCGGCCCAATTTCACGTCCATACCCGCCGCCTGGAGACGATCATCGACCTTGTGGGCGTGTATCTGGCGCTTGATAGCTTGGATGTCCGCGATGGCCGCGAAGTCGAGGGCCTTGCGCCAGATGAATGGCGTCAGTTCGGCCAAGAAGTCGTGCGCCGCGATGAGGTCTCCAGCGCAGGCGCGGGCCTTGATGAAGGCCGCCCGCTCCCAGTTCTGGCCAACCGTTTCATAGTATTCCAAGGCGGCGGGCGTCGACATGGCGTGGGGCGTCGACGAAGGGTCGGGCCGCAGCCGAAGGTCGACCCGGAACACATATCCGTCCGGCGTCCGCCGTTGCATCAGATCGGTCACCGCTTGGGTCAGGCGCACGGCGAAGGCCAGAACCTCGACGCCGGGCGCGAGGCACGGTCCCAGCCGTTCCGGATCGAAGAACACCGAGACATCGATGTCGCTGGAGTAGTTCAGCTCAAACGCACCTTGCTTGCCCATCGCGATGCAGAACCAGCCCGGCACCGGACCAGCCTCGCCCTCGCCCAGGCTCAGCAAGCGTCCCGCAGCCTTCTCACTTCGCGCAGAAGCCCAAAGCGCGGCGGTCAGGGCCGTGTCCGCGAACCGTGTGAGGGCGGCGGTCACCTGGTCCAGATCCCAGACGCCGCCTAGATCGGCCAAAGCCGTCAACAAGTGTAGCTCCTGCTTGAGCCGTCGCAGCGGTGCCACTGCCGCCGCCGCGTCCAGTTCCCGGGCCTTCGTCGTGCGCACTAGAATGTCTGCGAGGCGCTGATCGGGGTCGCAAGCCACCAAATCGGCAAGCCGCTTCGGATCGCGACGCGCCAACCCGGCCAGATAGGGCGAGGCGGCGAAAATTGGGGCGAGGGCCAGCCAGGCGTCGAGGATGGTGGAGGCCTCGGTGGTCAACGACAGGACCTGCCGCAGGCGCTCGGCCGCCTTGAGATCGACCACGGGTCCGCAGGGTTGGAGTTGCACCGAACGTGCCCCCTAAGGCCGGGGGAGGATGAAGGCCACGCGCAGGCCCGGCCCCATTTCGCCCACTTTGCCGGGGCCTTCCGACAACTCCAGCCGGCCACCATGCGCTTCAGCGACCGCCGCGACCAGCGAGAGGCCAAGACCGGCACCCGGCTCATTTCGGCTGTTCTCAAGCCGGACGAAGCGCTGGATGACCCGTTCGCGGTCCTCGTCGGGGACGCCGGGGCCTGTGTCCGTCACCGAGAACTCCACCTCGCCGGACGAACGACGCCGCACCCGGAGCATGATCGCACCATTGGCCGGGGTGTATTTCACCGCGTTGTCCAAAAGGTTGGCCAACGCCTGCGCCAGGAACTCGCGATTGCCGCGGATACTGAGGTCGCGGGCAATCTCGGCGGCGTACTCCAGTCCCTTTTCCTCGCAGAACGGCTCATACAGATCAGAGATATCGGCAGCGAGGTCAGCCGGATCGAAAATCACCGGATTGGGCGCGGCACCCGCCGCTTGAAGGCGTGCAATCGACAGCACAGCGCCAAAGGTCTTCAGGACCCCGTCGGTGTCCTCCAGCGCCTGGGCCAGGGCATGTTCGGCGTCGCCCTTGCCAGCTTCGACGTCGATATAGGCGACCTCTAGGCGGGCACGGAGGCGGGTCAGGGGTGAGCGAAGGTCGTGAGCGATGGCGTCGCCCGCATGCTTGTGACCGGCCATCGAGCGTTCCAACCGGTCCAGCATCTCATTGACCCCTTGAGCCAGTTCATCGAACTCATCCCGGGTCCCCCGGACGTGGGCGCGCACCCCGGTCTCTCCATTGCGCGTGCGCTCGACCACGTCGATCAGGCTGATCATGCTGCGCGAAACATTGCGGCTGACCAGCACGCCCATCGATAGGCCCAGCACAATAACCAGCAGACCCGCCGCCTGCAGCGCGCCGACGACTTTGCCTATATAGGCCTCGTCCTCCCCGGCATCGGCACCGACGAACAGCAACTCACCGCCCTTCAGCCGCTGCTGTAATCCCCGTGCGGGATGTTTGATGGGGTGGCCGGCGGCATCGATGTCGGTCACCTGGAAGCTGGCCCAGGCCGCCTTGTCCGCCGTACGTTCCACCGGTGACTGTTCGATCGATCCGGAGATCCGCTTCCCGTCCTTGCTCAGCAGCAAATAGAGAAACGGCTTCTCGTTGGCAGCCCGCTGGATCAGCGACTGGTTGACCGCCGTGACACCCGCACGGTCATAGACCTCAACCAGGGAACTCATTTCGCGGCGGATTTCGCGGTCGGTGCGACGCGTCGCCTCACCTGCGGTTGCGACATAGATATAGGCCAGAAACAGCGATGCTGCGGCGGTGAACAACGCTAACACCAGCAGCGTCAGTCGAAACGGCGTCGTTCGAAAGATACGCGGAAGCCGCATCGCTATCCTACCTCCCCCGCTTCGCGTGGGAGCGTTTCTAGGCATCCAGGCGGTAGCCAGCTCCGCGCACCGTCTGCAGCATCTGGCGATCAAAGCCCTTATCGATTTTGGAGCGCAGGCGCGAAACGTGCACGTCGATTACATTCGTCTGTGGATCGAAATGATAATGCCAGACCTTTTCCAGCAGCATGGTCCGGGTCACCGATTGGCCGGTGTGCCGCATCAGAAATTCCAGAAGTTGGAACTCACGGGGCTGGAGATCGATGTCCTTTCCGGCGCGGGTTACCTTGCGGGCGATCAGGTCCATCTCCAGGTCGCCGACCTTGAGCAGGGTGTGGACTGAACCGGTATCGCGGCGACGCGCCAAGGCTTCGATACGGGCGATAAGTTCGGGAAAGGCGTAGGGCTTGACCAGATAGTCGTCGGCCCCCGCCTGCAGGCCGTCGACCCGGTCGCCGACTTCGCCCAACGCGGACAGGAACAGCACTGGCGTGCGATCGCCTTCTCGGCGGAGCGTTTCGACCAGCTTGATGCCATCCATCTTGGGCATCATGCGATCAACAACCATCACGTCGAAGCCGCCGATGCGGGCCGCTGCAAGGCCCTCTTCACCGTCGGCACCGCGAACACAGTCGTGACCGACCTCGGTGAGCCCGCGCGCCATGGCTTCGGCGGCTTCGAGGTCGTCTTCGACGATCAGGATGCGCATCTGATTCCCTGCCCTTTTGGGGCGAAGCTTACCCCGAAATCTTAATCGGCAGGAAGGCGGTGCGACCACTACGCAAAACGCCCACCAGAATGCTGGTACGACCGGCCTTCTTGGCTGCGTCGACCGCCATCGCCAAATCTGCCGGGACGATGATCGCGCGGTCGTTAGCGCGGGTAATCACGTCGCCACGGCGCAGGCCCTTGGTGCCCGCATCCGAGTTCTGATCGACACCCTCAACGACAGCACCACGCACCTCCGCCGGAAGGTTCAGACGATCACGGGTGGCGTCATCAAGAGGCACTAAAGTCAAACCGATGACCGGTGCGCGTGCGCCGGGCTGGGCGCTAGGCGCATTGCGCCCCGGACCGCCGGGACTGTTGTCGTTGGAGGCGAGGTCTTTTTCCGAAGGCCGCACGCCGGTCTTGATGTCCACCGCGCGCGGCTTGCCCTCACGGATGACGCTGAGCCGAAGGGTGTCACCCGCCTTCACGCGCGCAACCTGCCGGGTCAGTTCGGAAGAGCTTTTGATGTTCACGCCATTGACTGATGTCACCACGTCGCCGACCTGGAGGCCCGCACGTGCGGAGGGACCGCCAGAGGAAAGGTCTGCAATGATTGCGCCTTTCTGGTCGGCCAGGCCCTGCGCCTCGGCCATCTCGGGCGTGAAGTTCTGGATCGTCGCGCCGATGTAGCCGCGCTCGATCTTGCCGCCGTTGATCAGTTGTTTGGTAACGGTCTCGGCAACGTCTGCAGGGATCGCAAATCCGATGCCGACCGAGCCGCCTGAGGGTGAGAAGATCGCGGTGTTTACGCCGATCACACGGCCATAGACGTCAAAGGTCGGGCCGCCCGAGTTGCCTCGATTGATCGGTGCGTCGATCTGGATGTAATCGACAAAGGTCTCGCCGATATCGCGACCATAGGCTGAGACGATGCCCGCCGTGGCTGTGCCGCCCAGGCCAAACGGATTGCCCACGGTGAACACCCAGTCGCCGACCCGGGGCTTGCCCGCGTTTTCAAAATTTACGAACGGGAACGCGCCGCGGCGGTTCTTGACCCGAATGACGGCCAGGTCGGTGGCCTCGTCGCGACCGACGACTTCGGCTTCCAGCTCGGTTTCGTCTTTCATGACCACTTTGATGGTCTCGGCGTTCTCGACCACGTGATTATTGGTGACGATGTAGCCGTCAGCCGAGATGAAGAAGCCGGAACCTGCGGACTGTTGCGTGGGCGGGCGAGCACGTCCGCGGGCGCCCTGATCGCCGCCACTGTCGTTATTGTCGTCATCACCCCCTTGCGGGCCAGGCCGACCCCCGAAGGGCAGGCCGCCGAAGCCGGGGATCTGGCGCATCGCTGCAGGCTCGGCGCGGCTGGTCACATTGATCGACACCACAGCGGGGGACACACGCTCAAAGATGTCGGCGAACGACATCGGCGCACCGGGCGGCGGCGCGAAGATCGGGACGGTCGATGCCTTAATCAGCCCGCCCTGCATCTGCGGAGCATTGGAAGGCGGCAGGGGAATTCCCGCGCCCGCGACCGCTGCGGCCAATACGCCGACGCCGGCCACAGCGCCAAGGAGATAACCGGTCTTCTTCGTCGTCATCGGTGTCCGTTTCCTCGGGGCGCGCTCAGGGAATGCCAATGCGCCACAACAACCTAGGTGGACCGCACGCAAGTGCAATGTCCCTCAATACGTTAATAGGTCAGCCAGAGTGCAGCTTCACGTCCAATATAGGGCGCAATCGTGTCAGTATGTTTCGTCCTTAGCCAGGGACTGCAATCGGTCGGCTTCCGTCCTGGTCAACACCGCATCGACCGGCGTGGTCCGCAGGCGGGCAATCAGCAGCCCTCCGCCCAGAAAGACCACCAGAAACGGCGCGGTCCACAGCGCCAGGTTACCCAGCGAAAAAGTCGGCGTCAGCAGCACGAACTCGCCATAGCGTTCGGTGAGGAATTGTTTGATCTGAGCTGAGTTGCGGCCCGCGCTGACCTGCTCGCGAATGATCCGCCGCAGATCCTGGGCCAACTCCGCCTCGCTGTCGTCGATCGATTCGTTCTGGCAGACCAGACAGCGGACATCGCGGAAGATCTCGCGCGCAACGGCCTCACGTGCCGGGTCGGGCAGCCGTTCGGCCGGGTCTGACGCTGCGGCCAGGCAGGCGGCCCCCGCCAGAGCAACCAGAATCGCCTTGCCACGCATCAGGCGGGGGTCCGTCGGCGCGCGACGCCGAATCGAAGCCGGCGATCCGACAACGAGACCAGCCCGCCCAAAGCCATGATCGCGGGACCTAGGAAGATCAGCGTCGCCCAGGGGTTCCAATAGGCGCGGACAAGCCATCGCGGCTCAGCGCCTGCATCGCGCCGCTCGCCCAAAACCAGATAGATATGCGACGCGCCGCGATAGCACAGACCGACCTCTGAGGTGGTTTGACCGCCCGTCGTGTAAAGTCTGCGTTCCGGCGTGGCCTCGCAGATCGGCTTGCCGGCGCGCGTGACGACCACGCGACCCTGATCGGCCTCATAGTTCGGGCCTTCAACCGGGCGAACGCTCTCCAAGCTCACGTGGTAGGCACCTATATCCAGCCCGCCGCCTGCCGGCAGCGCCTCAGCCGCCTCGACCTTCCAGGTGGTCTCAAAGATCGCGCCCATCACGAAGACGCCCAGGCCGAGGTGCGCCAACGTCATGCCCCATGCGCCGCGTGGCAGACCCGAGAGACGTCGCCAGACCTCTGCGACCGGCGCGCGGAACAGGCGTACACGCTCGACGATTTCGGTAACGGCACCGACGATGAGCCATGTCCCCAGCGCCACGCCTAAGGCCCCAAAGGCTTTGCGCGGCGCGACCAAAGCGATGGCCAACAGACCCGAGCCTGCGGCGATGAGTAGTGCGATCCAGAGCCGTTGCACCAGCCCACGGGCGTCGCCCCGCTTCCAGGCCAACAGCGGCCCGGCCGGAACCAGGATCAGCAGGGCCGTCATCAGCGGCACAAAGGTTAGGGTGAAATAGGGAGGGCCGACCGAGATCGCGTCTCCGGTCATGGCCTCACGGATCAACGGGTAGAGCGTGCCTAAGAGAACGGTCGCCGTCGCAGCGGCCAACAGGATGTTGTTCATCACCAGGGCGCTTTCGCGACTGATCGGCGCGAACAGGCCTCCCGGCGCCAGCTTCGGCGCACGCCAAGCGAACAGGCTGAAGCCCAGGCCGGAGGTGGCACCCAGAATCATTAGGAGGAGGACGCCGCGGGTCGGGTCCACCGCGAACGCGTGGACCGAGGTCAATACGCCGGACCGCACCAGGAAGGCACCCAACATGGAGAAGGTGAAGGCAGCCAGGGCCAGGAACAGGGTCCAGCCAGCCAGGGCGCCTCGCTTCTCCGTGACCACGGCAGAGTGCAGTAGAGCGGTAGCGATCAGCCAGGGCATGAAACTAGCGTTTTCGACCGGGTCCCAGAACCACCAGCCGCCCCAGCCCAACTCATAATAGGCCCAGAAGGCCCCCAGGGTGATGCCGACGGTCAGCAGGCTCCAGGCCGCCAGGGCCCAAGGCCGCACCCACTTGGACCAAGCGGCATCGATCCGGCCCTCCACCAGGGCACCAACCGCCAAGGAAAACACCACCGACATGCCCACATAGCCTGCGTAGAGGAAGGGCGGATGAACGGCCAGCGCCGGGTCCTGCAGCAACGGGTTAAGCGAGCGCCCCTCGACCGGTGGCTGAGCCAATCGCACCAGGGGGTTGGAGGCAAACACCGTATAGGCCAGGAACACCGTGCCCAGCAGGCCCTGAGTCGCGACAGTGACTGTGCGAAGGCCGCGCGGCAGGCTCTGACCCAGCCCGGCCGCCGCCGCGCCGAACCCAGTCAGGGCCAGGCACCACAGCAACATCGATCCCTCGTGGCTGCCCCATGTTCCGGCAACGCGGTAAAGCAACGGCTTTTGCGAGTGGCTGTTCTGCGCGACGTTGGCGACCGAAAAGTCCGAGGTGATGAAGGCGTGCATCAGCGCTGCAAACGCTACGCCGACGGCTAGAAAGGCCGCCAGTGCTGCACCCTCGCCGGCCCCGGCAAGGGTTTCTGAGCGCCGGATACGGGCTATGCCCGCCAGAGTGACCTGCGCTATCGAGAGCGCTAGCGCCAGGACGAGCGCGAAGGCACCAGCTTCAGCGATCATGTGGTTCCGCCGGCTACGCTCTTCGCGGCGGGCTTGTCGTAGGCTGGAGGGGGCGCACCCTCGCCGCGCCACTCGCCCTGTTCTTTCAGCGCGTCGGCCACTTCCTTGGGCATGTATTTCTCGTCGTGCTTAGCCAGGACCCGCGTCGCCTGGAAAACACCGTCGCCGCGATAGGCACCCTCGGCGACGATCCCCTGTCCCTCGCGGAACAGATCCGGCAGGTCACCTTGGTAGACCACCCGGTCTGAGGCGATCTTGTCCTGCACCGTGAATTCCACCCGTCCGTCCGGGTGCTTGACCACCGAACCGACGGTGACCAGTCCGCCCAGTTGGATGGCGCGCCCGGCCTCCGGCTTGGCGGCCTTTGCCTGACCGGGCGTGTAAAAGAACGAGATGGAATCGCGCATACCCCAGAGAGACAAGCCGATCGCCAGGGCGACCACCGGCGCGATAATCGAGAACAGCATCAGGCGCGTGCGCGCTTTGCGGGACTTGGGCAGCAGGTTCATCGCATGGGCTCCGCGCGGGCGGCCTCGTCCAATTTTTGCAACACACTGGGTACGGCGGCAAACCGCGCCCTCGCTTTCGCATAGGCCTCATCGCGACGCGCCAGATCGCCAAGCACGGCGTAGGCACGCACCAGTTTGACCCAGCCGTCAGCGTCGTCGGGTTTTGTTTCAAGCCGTCCGGCAAGGCCTTCGACCATGCCCCGGATCATCGCCAGTTGCGCAGGGTCGGCGGTCGGGGCAGTCGGCTTGCCCTCCAACTCGGCGAGCCGAGCGGCGATCTCGCGGCGACCTTCAACGCCAGCGGGCATATCGTCTAAGAGGGCCTTCAGATCGGAGGCAGCCGCTGCAGTTTGGCCTGCATCGGCCTTAGCTTGAGCCAGGAAGAAGCGTGCGGTGGGATCGCCCGGCGCTAAGGCTAGCAACTGGGTGAACGCGAGCCCGGCCTCCCGATCAACCTTGCCGCCGGCCGCCACAAAGGCGGCCTGGCCAAGCATGCGCCAGATGTCCGCCCGCTGGGGCGCGAGGGCCGCCGCGCGTTTGAGGGCGCGAACCGCCGCCAGCGGATTTTGCGAGGCGTCCTCGGCCAAGCCCAACAGGCGAAAACCCTCGGCGTCGTTGGGGCGCTTGGCTGTGGCTTCCCGCAGGACGGCAGCGATCTGGTCTGGGGCCAGGGTCGTCAGGTCCGCACTGCGCCAAGCGGCTAGTCTCTGGGCATAGGGCTGGTCAGGCACGCCCGGCGCACCCAGAGTCAGGTAAAGCCCGAGCGCCAACGCCGGAGCGGAAACGACCGCCAGCAGAACCATGCGCTGAGCGCGGGGATCAGGGGGCCAGGCCTTTGGCGCGACATCTGCCGCCGCCAACAAACGCCGACCGGCCTCGGCGTGGGCACCGGCCCTCTCATTGGGGCCCATCAAGCCGCGATCAACCAAATCATCGATTTCAAGAAGTTGGCGACGATAGAGGGCTTGGGTGGGATCGAACGCCTCGCCTGCCTCAGCCGCTCGGGCTGCGCGATAGAGGATGATACCCGCTGTCGCAGCGGCGAGACATCCAGCGACGGCCCAGAAAAGCAACATGACCGCGCATGTAGCCGAAACCTCGGCCGCGTGCGAGCGGGAGTCTTAGCCTTGAGCTTCGATTTGTGCGCTAGCGTTCAACGCAGCGTGCGCGCGGCGGCGAACCAGTTCGCCAGCCTTCTCCCCGGCGACCCGTTCGCTAAACTCGGCGGTGATCTCCAGATAGGCGGCGGCGCTGGTGTGGTCCTCGACCTCATTCTGGCGGATCAACTCCAAGACCTGCTCGACGTACTGACCCAGGTACTCGGTCAAGCTCTCGATGACCTTCGCACGGACTGAGGCGAACCCGCCGTAGTTGGCGGCCGAGCGTAGTTCGTTGCAAAGCGCCAGGAGTGCACGCGCCTCCTGCACGTCGGCCTGCACGGGCATTGTCGTCAACTGAGGCAAGGTTCGCGAGACGCGACCGCCCTTTATCGTGTGCATCGGCAAGGCGTCAGTCACCGCCTTCTCAGCGTCGCGCAGGCGGCCTTCGACAACACTGGCGAGGCTGAGGCGCTGCTGGTGGACCCGACGACCCCAGCCGTTCTCGCGCTGAAGGTCGATCGCGGTTTCGATCTCGTGGATCTTCTGGACCACAAGACCGGCTTGGACGGCCGCCTGGGTACCCGCCACAGCACCGCCAGTCAGGTCCAGGTCATCGACGATGGATAGGACGTCGTCGATCTCGTCCATCACCACCTCGGCAAAATCGGCGAGTTCAGAATCGGCCATGTAGCGCTCTGTCGGACGATCCATCACCGCCGAGATCACCCGCAGCACCATCCACGGGTGGGCCAACTGGGCGGCGATCATGGCGAAGAAGCGGGGGCCGGCGTCGTCTGCGACCTCAACCGCATCCTTGTAGGCCAGCCGCGCAGCGGCGGCAGTCTCGCCGCCGGGGTGAGCAATCCAGACTGGCAGGCGCTCGGCGCATCGGCGAACCACCGGGACGATGTCCAGACATCCGACCAACAGACGGGCCCCGCCCGGCCGGGCCTGATCACAGAGATCGGCGGCGGTCTGGAATCCCGGCGCGCCCGTGCCCCGCAGACCGTTCGCCGCCACGGCGACAAGGGTATCGTACTTGGAGGTGAGGTTGTGGGTAGGCTTTTGCGAGTCGCGTGCTGTTCTGGCGGCGGCAATGGCCGGCCCTTCAACCTCATGTAGAGCCTTCCAGATCAGCGTCAGGGCCCGAGGCGGAAAGGTCAGGCGACGCGGCTCGCGGCTCGCGGCGTTGAACATCGACACCACGGGCTCGAGAACGGCGTTGCGCAGGGCTCGGTCGGCGATCTCAGTTTCAACGAGTTTACGCACCCCACCCAGCGAACTCTCATCCTCGGTCCCTTCGAGGGCTTGCCGCAGGTTCAGAAGGATCTTCTCAGGCGCGGTCTCGACCAGCGTACGGACAATCGCGACCTTGCGCTCCGGCAGCGCCGCCATGGCAATGGGCTCCGAGAGCAGGACAGTTCAAAACTACATGACCTACGCGTGGTTAAGGCTTTGCGAAGGGGGAATTCACCCTTCGGCGCAGGGCAACTCGACCTCGACGCTTAGGCCGCCCAGGGACGAGGTGCCGAGCGTCAGCGCGCCGCGATAGCCGCGCGTGAGCTCGTCAATGATCGACAGGCCCAAGCCGGACCCCGGCGCACTTTCGTCCAACCGGGCCCCGCGTCGGATCGCCGCCTCGCGCTGATCTTCGGGCAGGCCCGGCCCGTCATCTTCGATGGTCAGGCGCAGGCGATCCAGACCGACCCGGGCGGCGCGCACCCGCACCTTCCGCCGACCCCACTTGCCGGCGTTCTCCATCGCGTTGCCGGCGATCTCCAGCAAGTCCTGCCGTTCGCCCTGAAACCAGAGGTCCTCCGGCGCGTCCCAGTCGATGGTGATACCCTTGTCGCGGAAAATGCGCTCCAGGGTGCGGCTGAGCTCGTCCAGCACCTCGGCGACGCGCGTGCGGCCGCCTAGAGACTGGGCCCGCGCGGCAGCGCGGGCGCGGCGCAGGTGATGATCGACCTGCTGACGCATCACATCGGCCTGACGGGTGACCAGATCAGCCAGCGGACCCGGCCGCTGGCGCGCCTCGGTGGTCATCACTGAGATGGGAGTCTTCAAAGCGTGGGCAAGATTGCCGACGTGTGTGCGCTGTCGCTCGACGGTTTCCTGATTGTGGGCGACCAAGGCGTTCAGTTCCTCGGCCAGCGGTTCCAGCTCGGTGGGATAGGCTTCCGCGACACGCTCGGCGGCACCGCGACGCACAGCGGCGACCTCGCTCTGCAAGCGGAACAAAGGTCGTAGGCCTACGCGGACCTGAGCGACGACGGCGATGATCAACCCGCCGCCTAGGGCCAGAAATGAAAGCGCCGTCGCGGCGATGAAGTTGCGCACGTCGCGGTCAATCGGCGAACGATCCTCCGCCGCCAGGAACACCGCCTCGCGCCCATCGATGGTGGCGATGCGGGCTACGGCGCGCAGACGCTCACCCGGCTGCGGTCCGGCGGTGTCGAACGCAATCGGCTTCACCGGATCGGCGCGTAGGCGGGTCAGTAGGTCCTCAGGCGGATTGAGCGCCGCGTCCCAAAGCGATCGCGAGCGCGAGATGGCCGCGTCCCTGAGCCCACTGTTCTGCGACGGCTCCGCGATCATCCAGTAGAGACCCGAATAGACCCGCAGGGCCCGCGCATCGGTGAAAGCCGGGGCGGCAAGTCGGCCGCCCTCCAGGGTCGAGCCCGCGATCAGGTTGTCGACCAGCACGCCCAGGGTCTGTTCGAACCGGCGCAGCGCCGCCTGCTGGAACAACAGCGCCAGCACCAGAGCGGTGATCACCAGCGCCGCAAAGCTCCAGCCGACCGCCAGCAGCACCAGGCGCCGCGCCAACGAAGGCCGGGTTAGGCCAACGAGGTTCACGCTGTCTCGGCAGCCGCTTCACCGGGCGGACAGAGCAGCCGATAGCCGAGACCCCGCGCCGTTTCGATCCGGTCCGGTCCGATCTTCTTACGCACCCGGCCGATGAACACTTCGATGGTGTTGCTGTCGCGGTCGAAGTCCTGATCGTAGAGGTGCTCGACCAACTCGGTACGGCTGATCACCCGACCCTGATGCATCATCATGTAGTGCAGCAAGCGGTACTCTAGTGAGGTCAATCGTAGGGGTTCACCGTTGACGCTGGCGCGGGCGGCACGGGGGTCCAGCCGCAGGCCGCCGCAGGTCAGGTTCGGCGTCGCATGTCCTGCCGAACGCCGCACTAACGCGCGCAGCCGGGCCAGCAGTTCCTCGGTGTGAAACGGCTTGGTCAGATAGTCGTCGGCTCCGGCGTCAAACCCCGCGACCTTCTCGCTCCAGGCACTGCGGGCGGTAAGGATCAGAACCGGCGTGGTCATATTCCCGCGCCGCCAGCGCTCTAGCACCGAAACCCCGTCCACCTTGGGCAGACCCAGGTCCAGGATCACCGCGTCATAGGGCTCCGTTTCGCCCAGAAACTGAGCCTCTTCGCCGTCCGGCGCATGATCCACGGCATAGCCCGCGTCGCCCAAGGCGGACTTGAGTTGACGCGACAGGTCCGGATCATCTTCAACAAGCAGGATGCGCAACGCGACGTTTCCTTCTGAAATTGCCGGCGATTTAGCCGCCCTGGCGACCGATCACCTGGCCCGTCTCGGCGTCCACCACGAACACCACAACGCGACCGTCCTCCAACTGCCATTGGACATAGTAAGCCGTCCGACCGCCTGCCTCGCCCGATGACGTGTTCAAATGACGGCCAGGATAGCGGGCGCCCAACATAGACAAGACCCGGGACAGCGGCACCTGGCGCACCTGACGCGCGCCCTCGCGAGCATCTTCCCGATCTCCGCGCCCAAAGCCCGGACGCCCGTCCTGAACCTTCGCAACAGCCGGCACCGTCGCGAAGGCGAACAGCATGGCTATGGCGACAAGATGCTTCATGACAACCCTTTAATAGGCGGCCCGGACTGAACCCCGGCTGAACGCCGACTTTAGACAAGGTTCTCTACAGCCGCCTAGAGCGGGCAGCTACGCCCGTCGGCGCGGGGTGTACGGGTGGTCTTTGCGGTAGCGGTCGGCGAAGGCGTCCAGGTCCGGATCGACCGCATCGGGCAAGGTGACCACGATGCGGGCGAAGAGGTCGCCGCGCTTGCCTTGCGGGTCGGCTAGCCCACGGCCCTTGAGCCGCAGGCGTGTGCCCGTGTTGGCGGCCTTGGGCACAGTCAGAGTGACAGGCCCGTCTGGGGTTGGAGCATCGACTTTGCCACCTAATACAGCGTCGTAGAAGGCGACGGGCAGGTCCATCACCAAGTCGCCAGCCTCCCGTCGATAGAGGGCGTGGGACAGGATAGCGATCTCAATGAAGGCATCGCCGGCGCCCCCACGGCCCGGCCCGCCCTGACCCTTGAGCCGCAGGGTTTGACCGTCCTGGGCACCCTTAGGGATGGTGATGTCGATGGTGCGCCCATCGGTAAAGGCGATACGCTGCTTGCCGCCGCGGATTGCATCGACGAGGTCAATTTCGATCTTGGCCCGAACGTCCGTGCCGCGCTGAGCGAACCCGCCGAACCCGCTGGAACCGCCCCCGCCGCCACGGGGGCCGCGACCGCCGAACATCTCGCCCAGGATATCGCCAAGGTCGCCGCCTTCGAAGGTCTCGCCACGTGATCCGCCACGTCCGGGTCCTCCACCGCCCGGTGCGCCCCAGGACCCGGCTCGACCTCCTGCGCCGCCGAACCCTCCCGCCGTCTCGCGACCGTCATTATCCAGTTCGCCGGCGTCGAATTTCTTGCGCTTGGCGGCATCGCCGACGATGTCGAAGGCGGCACTGACCTTTTTGAACCGTTCCTCGGCGGGCTTGTTGCCGGGGTT
>JAYTWT010000132.1:0-2981 GCA_043743295.1 Alphaproteobacteria bacterium
CGCCCAGATCGAGCGCCTGGGCCTGCGCCGCCTTGGGCAACTGATGGAAATTCCTCGTGCGCCGCTGGGCCGCCGGTTCGGCGCGCGCACCCTGGAACGGTTGGATCAGGCTCTGGGTCGGGCCGCCGAGGCGTTGCGGTTCCGCCGCCCGCCGACGCCGTGGTTCGCCCGCCTAGCCTTCGTCGAGCCGATCAGCACGCCGGAAGACATGGCTCGGGTGACGGAAGATGTGACCACCAAACTCTGCGTACGCCTGGAGGCGGAAAGCCACGGCGCGCGGCGTTTTGAGATCGCCTTCCACCGGGTGGACGGCAAGGCGCTGGCGCTGACCATCGGCCTGTCGATGGCCGGCCGCGACGCCCGCCGCACTGCCCGGCTGTTCCAGCCCAAGCTTGAGACGATTGACCCGGGTTTCGGGATCGAGGCGGTGACCATCGCCGCCTATGACGTGGAGGCTGTGTCGGGCCGTCAGGGGCGGATTGACGCGGATCTGGCGGTGTCTGTCGAGGATGGTCTGGCGCCGCTGATCGACCGCCTCGCCAACCGCCTGGGGCCTGAACGGGTCTGGCGCGCCGTTCCGATGGAAAGCTATGTGCCGGAGCTGTCCGTGGGTCGCGCGGCACCTCTGGCGGCGGCCTCGCAGACGCCGGTCTGGAACGCTGAGATCCCCCGACCGGTGCGTCTGTTCCGCCGACCCGAGCCGGTCGACGATGTCACAGCTCTTCTGCCTGACGATCCACCGCTACAGTTCCGCTGGCGCGGCCGCCTGCACCGTGTTCGCCGCGCCGAGGGCCCAGAACGCATTGGCGAGGAATGGTGGAAGCGCGG
This sequence comes from Alphaproteobacteria bacterium, assembly GCA_043743295.1. Lineage (GTDB taxonomy): Bacteria > Pseudomonadota > Alphaproteobacteria > Caulobacterales > Caulobacteraceae > Phenylobacterium. Next base: position 829 of record JAYTWT010000132.1, read on the forward strand.
GGTCGACGACATCTCGGTCGGCCATGTGCGCGATTACTACCGCGTGGAAGACGCTGAGGGTACCCGCTTCTGGCTATTCCGCGCCGGCCTCTACGGCACCTCTGAAGTCCCGCCGAAATGGTGGCTGCATGGCTTGTTTGGATAGAAGACCGCACGCACACCTCCTCTCCCCCGGCGAAGCCGAGAGGGAGAGGATTGAGGAGAGGGTCGGCTGGGCGACTCTGATGTCGAGTCAAGGACACACGGCTTCACCGCCGCTGATCCTCGGACCACCAACAGCAGGCCACACGCTCACGAGCCGGCCCTCTCCCTGCCCTCTCCCTCTCGGCTTCGCCGGGGGCGAGGAGGCTTGTCTGTGACCCGCTACGCAGAGCTCCAAGCGGCGACCAACTTCTCGTTCCTGCGCGGGGCGTCGCACCCGGGCGAGCTGGTCACGACGGCGGATGCGCTTGGCCTGATCGCGGTGGGGGTCTGTGACCGTAACACCCTGGCGGGTGTGGTGCGGGCGTGGTCGCAGGCGCGCGACCAGCATGAAGGCGGCTCGACGATCCGCGCGCTCACCGGCTGTCGATTGGACTTTGTCGATGGGACGCCCAGCCTGCTGGTCTATCCGTCTGACCGCGAAGCCTATGGGCGGCTGACCCGGCTGCTCACCCTGGGCCAGCGGCGGGCGAAGAAGGCAGACTGCGAACTGCACTGGAGCGACTTCCTGGACCATGCGGAGGGTCAGCTGGTGCTGGTGGTTCCGCCAGACCGGCTGGACGAGACCTTCGAACGTGATCTGCAACGCATCGCCCGCGCCCTGCCCGACGTCTGGCTGGCCGGGGCACGGCGATATGGTGCGCGCGATGTGCAGCGGCTGTCGAAGCTTTCGGCCTTGGCTGCGGGGTCCGGTGCGCCGATGGTCGCGACCAATGACGTGCTTTATCACGGCCCGGAACGTCGCCCGCTACAAGATGTGCTGACCTGCATCCGTGAGACCTGCACCATCACCGAGGCCGGACTGCGGCTTGCGGCCAATGCCGAGCGGCATCTGAAGACGCCCGCCGAAATGGCCCGGCTGTTCGCCCGGTTCCCGGGCGCGGTGGAGCGTAGCGTCGAGATTGCCGAGCGGATCACCTTCGACCTGGGTCAGCTGCGTTATGAATACCCAGATGAGCCGGTGCCGCCCGGAAAGAGCGCCATCCAGCATCTGCGCGACCTTGCCTGGGCCGGTGCGGCCTGGCGGTTCGAGGGTGGCCTGGGCGAGAAGGAGCGGGCAACCATCGCCGCCGAGCTCGATCTGATCGAGGAGCTGGACTATCCGAACTACTTCCTGACTGTCCACGACATCGTCCGCTGGGCCAAGGACCAGGGGATCCTCTGTCAGGGGCGAGGCTCTGCGGCCAATTCCTGCGTCTGTTTCTGCCTGGGCATCACGGCAGTCGATCCGACCAAGAAAGACCAGGATCTGCTGTTCTCACGGTTCATCTCGCGCAATCGCGGCGAGCCGCCGGACATCGACGTCGACTTCGAACATGAGCGGCGCGAGGAGGTAATGCAGTACATCTACCGCCGCTATGGTCGTGAGCGTGCCGCCATTGTCGCCACGGTGATCCATTATCGCCCGCGCATGGCGATCCGCCAGGTGGGCAAGGCGCTGGGCCTGACTGAAGATATCACCGCCGCCTTGGCGGGTACGGTCTGGGGTAGTTACGGCGACGCTGCGCCGGACGAGCATATCCGCCAATCGGGCCTCGACCCCAATGCGCCGGAGATCCGCCGCGCCACGACGTTGGCGCAGCAGCTCCTGGGATTTCCGCGTCATCTGTCACAGCATGTCGGCGGCTATGTGCTGACAAAGCGCCGCTTGGATGAGACCGTACCTATCGGTAACGCGGCTATGAAGGATCGTACTTTCATCGAGTGGGACAAGGACGACATCGACGCGATTGGTCTGATGAAGGTCGATGTGCTGGCGTTGGGCATGCTGACTGCCCTGAAAAAGAGCTTCGACCTCTTGCCACTCCAGCCAAATGGCTCGCAGATCGCCGACATCGCCCAGATCCCGCAGGAGGACCCGGCGGTCTACGACATGCTCTGCGCGGCTGATTCCGTCGGGGTGTTCCAGGTGGAGAGCCGGGCGCAGATGTCGATGCTGCCCCGGCTGAAAC
>JAYTWT010000133.1:0-1976 GCA_043743295.1 Alphaproteobacteria bacterium
GAGGTTCGAGGCATAGATCGACCCCATCCAGGACAGCGTCGATTCCTTGTGGGCCGGTGTGTAGTCGCTGTTGAGGTAGCCGTTGACGGCGTTCTTGTATTCCTTGCGCTGCTCGTACTGCGGGATGACGCCGTACTTGTCGAACAGGCGCTTGAAGAACAGGTCCTCGGTGGCCACGCCGGTCACCTGGAGCGACGCGCCCGGCTGGATCCAGAACTGATCTGCCGAGGCGGCCAGCATGTAGGTCGCGGTCACAAAGCCGCCGGGATAGATCCCTTGGCTGTGCGCATAAATCGGCTTTCCCGCGGCCCGGAAGTGTTTGAATGCCAGCCGGATTTCGTCGGCCATGCCGGGCTCGATGCCGGCTTCCGGCAGGCGGACCAGCAGGCCCTTCACCTTATTGTCCCGCTCGGCGCGACGCAGCGTGGAGATGATCGACATCACCGAATTGGAGCCGCCGCCAAACCCTAGCAAAGGGCTGCTCGGGTCCTGGTCGGTCAGGGGATCACGTAGGTCCAAGACCAGGACGCTGGCGGCCGGCAGCGGGGCCGGCGCGGCTGCACCTAGGGCCAAGGTCACCAGGACCAACGGCACGCCGACCATGAAGATCAACAGTCCGGCGAAGACGCCCGCCATCGTGATCAGGAACTGTTTCATTTGTCGGGTCGCGTAATGTCCGCCAGCAGCTTAGATGGCCTCTCGCACACTCTGTCCGTTCCGCAAAGCAGCGGCGCATTTGGCTTTTCGGGAGTCTCCACATGGTCGATGTTTCAGACTTCCTAGGGCCGGATGAGTATGCCCCCGAGGACGTAGCGGAGGACACGCTTGGGGAGGGGGATGTGTCCGCCGATCTGGTCGCGCTGAAGGCCTGCCTTCAAGCCTTGGCCGACGCTATCGCCAGCACCAATCTGGCGGTGATCAACGGGGCGCAGGGCAATCTTCAGGCCGCCACCCAGCGGGTTCAAACCTCCATCGGCGCCCTCAAACGGTTCCACGACGCGTTCAAGATTCTAGACGCTGGCGAGGAAGAACCCGACGAAGATTGACAGTCCGGCGTGAGGTGAAAGCCATTTGTACCTTGCGCCGTCCGCGCCCTTAAATGATATAAGAGTATATCTTTTGATGACGTTCAAAGCTGGAGCCGATGGACCGTTCACATCCCGTCGCCCCCATGACGCTCCCTATGACGCTGGTCGAGAAAGTGATCGCGCGGGCGGCGGATCGTGATCATGTGCGGCCTGGCGAAATCCTGACGGCCAAGGTTGATTTCGCGTTTGCCCACGACAGTTCGGGGCCACGCCGCTGGCGGCCCTATCTGGAAGACCTGGGGGTCGGACTATGGGACCCGTCCAAGGTCGCCATCGTCTCGGATCACTATGTGCCGGCGGTGGACGCCGAGTCCGCGGCGACCCTGGCCGACGCTCGCGCGTTTGCCCGCGACTATGGGGTCGGAACCTTTCTCGACATGGTGGGCATCTGCCATCTGGTGCTACCCGAGCATGGTCATATCCGGCCCGGCCACTTCATCGCGGGCGGCGATTCTCACACGCCGATGGCGGGAGCTTTCGGTACCTATGCGGCAGGCTACGGTGCCACCGACATGGCCGCGATTGCCGCTACGGGTGAGACCTGGCTTTCGGTGCCGGGCACGGTGCGCGTCGATTTGGATGGCGCCTTTGGGCCGGGCGTTGTGGCCAAGGACGTGATGCTGTTCCTCTGCCGCGAACTGGGCCTCGACAACGCGTTCGCCGCCATCGAGTACGCAGGGTCCACAATCCAGGCCATGTCGATGCCTGAGCGGATGGTGCTGGCCAATATGGCGGCTGAGCTCGGGTTCGAGACCGGCGTTGTGGCACCAGACCGGACCACTTTCGCTTATCTGGCCGAGCGGGGCCGACCGGTCGAGGACGAAGCGGCGGCCCTGGCGCTGCGCTCCGATCCGGGCTGCAGCTATTTGGCGACCCATCGTTTCGACG
>JAYTWT010000134.1:0-1563 GCA_043743295.1 Alphaproteobacteria bacterium
AATGAACGCGCCGGGAGCTACATCACCACAACTGTAGGCCAGCGCCGTTGCGTAGAGGTTAAGAACACTACCCTGACGCGAGGTTTGATCGTGGGCCGGCAGCCGGCGCCTTTCCTGTCGGGCGGCGTTGGCCCATATGGGCGCGATGACTGAGGCGGCGCTCGTATTGTTCTCCGGAGGCCAGGATTCCACGGCGTGCCTGGCCTGGGCGCTGGAGCGTTATGGGCGCGTCGAGACGGTGGGCTTCGACTATGGGCAGCGCCACGCGGTGGAACTGACGGCGCGCCAGACGGTGTTGCGACAGGTTGCAGCCGGGTTTCCGGCGTGGGCCGAGCGCCTGGGACCCGATCACCTGCTGGATCTGAAGGGCTTCGGCGCGGTGGCGGAGTCAGCGCTCACCGCCGATCGGGCCATCGAGATGACCGCCAAGGGCCTGCCGTCCACCTTCGTGCCGGGTCGCAACCTGGCGTTCTTTGTCCACGCCGCGGCGCTGGCCGACCGGCGGGGGCTGAGCGTGCTGGTGGGCGGGATGTGCGAGACGGATTTCTCCGGCTATCCCGATTGCCGCCGCGATACGCTGGATGCCATGCAGGCGGCGCTGAACCTGGGGATGGCGCAGGACTTCCGCATCGAGACGCCGCTGATGTGGCTGACCAAGGCTGATACGTGGGGCCTGGCGCAGGCGCTGGGGGGTCCTGGGCTGGTGGAGATCACCCTGGAAGACACCCACACCTGCTATCTGGGGGAACGCGGCGTGCGCCAGGCGTGGGGCTACGGCTGTGGCGCCTGTCCGGCGTGCGACCTGCGCGCCAGGGGGTTCGCCGAATGGGACGCGGCGGGCCGACCGGCGCTGACGTCATGAGCTATGCGGTCAAGGAGATCTTCCTGACGCTGCAGGGCGAAGGCGGCCAGGCGGGTCGCCCGGCGGTGTTCTGCCGCTTCGCCGGCTGCAATCTGTGGTCCGGGCGCGAGGCGGACCGGGCCATGGCGGTGTGCAATTTCTGCGACACGGACTTCGTCGGGCTGGACGGCCCGGGCGGCGGACGGTTCGCGGCGGCGGACGATCTGGCGCGTGCGGTGGAGGCGGCCTGGACCGGCGGGATGGCCGACCGGCTGGTGGTGCTGACCGGCGGCGAGCCGCTGCTGCAGGTGGACCCGGCGTTGATCGCGGCGCTGCATGCCCGCCACTTCGCCATCGCCCTGGAGACCAACGGCACGATCACCGTCCCGCCGGGTGTCGACTGGATCTGCGTCAGTCCCAAGGCCCAGGCGCCGGTGGTGCAGACCCATGGCCAGGAACTGAAGCTGGTCTATCCCCAGCCCGGCGTCGATCCGGCGCGCTTCGAGGGCTGGAATTTCGAGCGGTTCCTGCTGCAGCCGATGGACGGCCCGGCGCGGCAGGCGAATACCGACGCGGCGATCGCCTATTGCCTCGCCCACCCCCGCTGGCGTTTAAGCGTGCAAACCCACAAATATATCGGCATCGCCTAGCGTCCGCGCGGGCTTGTCCAACCCCGTTTTCCGCCCAGGCCCGTTTTCCCCCCAGCCCCGTTGCCATGAGCC
>JAYTWT010000135.1:0-6184 GCA_043743295.1 Alphaproteobacteria bacterium
CCGAGACTTCTAATTGAACGCTCGGTGATGATCGACGCCCGCGCAGAGCTCCTGTCGGCCTACCTTGATCGCCGCCACGATCTCATTCGATTCTTCACGGCGCGGCTCCGTTCGGCGACGGCGGCGGAAGACATCGTTCAAGAGATCTACCTGCGTATCGCTGGCCTTTCGCCGAAGACCGAAGTCCATAATCCAGTAGGCTATCTCTATCGCTTGGGATCAAACTTAATGCTGGATCGCCTGCGCAGTGAACGCCGCACGTCGATCCGTGATCATGAGTGGCGCGACAGTCATCATGCGACCTTCGGTGCCGATGATGTGGCGGATCAACCTGCCGCCGACGACGTTGTCGCGGCACGTCAGCGCCTGGCCGCGATCATTGCTCTGTTGCGCGACCTGCCGGAACAGACCCAGCGGGTATTCCGGATGCACAAGTTCGACGGCCTCAGTCATTCTGAGGTTGCCGCCCGTCTGGGCATCTCGCGCAGCGCGGTCGAGAAGCACGTCATGACCGTGCTCAAGCGCTTGGCGGAGCGCGGCGTATGAAGCGGTGGCTCGCGAAAATTGAGGCGATTTTGCGTCGGCGGCGTCTTATCCATGGGGCGTGCGAGCGGCAGATGTCTTGGACTAAGGATCAATGAGCCCGGCCGGTGATCAGGATCGCGAAGACGCCGCGGCTGCTGCCGCCGCCTGGTTTGCGCATCTGCAGGATGACGCGGCGAGCGCGGAGGACTGGCTGGCATTTGAGGATTGGCTGGCCGCGGCACCGGCGCATGCCCTGGCCTATGAAAATCTCGAACGGATCTGGGTTGATCTGGATGTCGACGCTGAGGCGATCAACGCGTCGCTTAGGCCTGCGGAACCCGTTTCCCTGTCAGCGCATCGCATGGCTGGTTTGCCGCGACGCACTTGGCTTTCGGTGGGCGCGGCGCTGGCGGCGGGGCTAGCCTTGGCGGTTGTTGGTCCTGGATTGTTATCGCGGGTACCGACGAAAACCTATCAAACAGCCTTGGGTGAGACGCGTCAGATCGAACTCGGCGACGGTACCAAAGTGCATTTGAACGCAGGATCGCGCATGACGGTGCGTTTCGATCGCCGGGCGCGTCAGGTTGAGATGGCGGATGCCGAGGCGACCTTCGATGTCACACACGACGCCACGCGCCCATTCCTGATTGAGGTTGGCGATCAGCAGGTGCGCGTGGTCGGGACGTCCTTCAATCTTCGACAGCGCGCGGGGCAAGTTGTTCTCAGCGTGCGGCGGGGTTTGGTCGAAGTGCGTCCCATCGCTGCGCCGACAGCGGCTCCAATCCGGATCGGGGCGGGCCAGCAACTGTTCCATCAAAAGGGTTCTGACGCGTCTGACGTGACACAGATCAATCCTGACGCAGCTTATGGCTGGACCAATGGCCAGCTTGTCTACGACGCAGCGCCATTGCAGGAGGTGGCGGCTGACCTTAGCCGCAGCCTCGGCCTCGTTGTTCGAGTTGCCGATTCACAAACGGCGCGACTAAAGTTCAGCGGTGTGCTTTCCCTCGATGATCGCGTGGCCCTCTTGCGACGGCTTGAGGCATTTGCCCCTATCCGTGCGGAACAGACTGGCACCGAGATAATACTCAAACGACGCGAGCAGTGAGGTAGTTGCTGATCGGCGGCGTCGATCAGGTATGCGGATCGGTTTCTTATTCAACCACGACCAGATTCATCAGATCGCTCACAGTCTACCCATCGCTCTTGCCCTAGCTCGGGCCAGGGTTGAGGCCGAGATCGTTGTGGCGACGACCAATGCTCGTATGACGGCTGAGGTGCTTCGCCTGGGCGACGGTCTGATCGGCCATGAGATTCGCTTGGTGGAGCTTGGCCTCAAGCGGCGGCGCAGTCGAATGGCCACTCGCGTCCTGGAATCTACGATCCCGGCGACGAAACTCCTTATCTACGGCGACAATTTGGAGTTCTTCCGCAGCCTCGACCTGCTGGTCGTGGCGGAGAAGACGTCGCTTGTCCTCAAGACCCACTACGACATTCCGGGTCTGAAAATCGTTCACACGCGGCACGGTGCCGGTGACCGCGCCATCGGCTTCGATAAGGCAAGCGCCGGATTTGACCACGTCCTGGTTTCTGGCAGCCAGATCCGTGACCGACTGGTTCGCGACGCCGGAGTTCGGGCCGAGGCCATATCAGTGGTTGGATATCCAAAGTTTGATCATGTCCGAGCTGCGCCCGGTATCCATTTGCCAAACGACGATGGCCGACCGGTCGTGCTCTACAATCCGCACGTCTCGCCGCACCTGTCTTCCTGGTACGCGGCGGGTCGCAAGGTACTGGATTGGTTCGCCGACCATGATGAGTTTCGCCTGATCTTCGCGCCGCATGTGATGCTATTTGAGCGACCCTTCGTGCTCACGATTGATCGGTTTCGTCTGGATCGTGCGGGGCGCATCGCAGAGCGCTATCTGCGTGCACCCAACATCCATATTGATCTGGGAAGTCCAGCTTCGACCAACATGCTCTACACCGACCGCGCAGACATCTACCTCGGCGACGCTTCCAGCCAAGTTTATGAATTTCTATCTCGGCCTCGGCCGTGCGTGTTTTTCAATCCAAACCGCCTGGCGTGGCGCGGAGATCCGAGTTTCGCCCACTGGACAGCCGGACCGGTTATCGAGGACGTTGCGAACTTGGAACCAACGCTGGCCCGCGCTCGCCACGACCATGCGACGACGTATCGCCCGATACAGCAAGCGCTGTTTGCCGAACGATTTGATCTGAAAGACGAGCCCTCAGCGGTGCGCGCGGCCCGCGTCGTCACGCAGGTCGCGGGTCTGGCAGCCCCGGGCCTGCAGGGGGCCAACACGGAGGCGCGGCGGTCGCCTACGCCGGGTGCCTCAGCTCAGTTTGCGCGGTCTGCGGAGCGCGTCGCGTGATCCGCATTGCCTATGTGATCAATTCCCTTGAAGGCGGCGGTGCGGCCTTGCCTGTGCCTGCGGTCGCGGGCGTTCTGACGAAGACGCACGGCGCGCGGGTTACGGTGTTTGCCCTCACCCGTAGGAACGGTCGGGCTGCCCAGCCTATGATCGACGCTGGGCTGGAGGTGCGGGTGCGCGAGGGCCCGGAGGCTGGTCATCTCGGCGCAGGGCTATGGTTGGATCGCGAGTTGGGGACGTGGAAGCCGGACCTCATTTGGACTTCGCTGACCCGCGCTACCCTGTTGGGCCAGCTAGTCGGCCTTCGGCGCGGCGTGCCGGTCGTGAGTTGGCAACACAATGCCTTCCTTAAACCAGCCAACCGCCTCCTCTTGCGCGCTACGCAAGGCCTCGCGGCCCACTGGGTTGGCGATTCAGGCAGTGTGACCGCCCTAACGGCGAAGCGGTTGGGCATTGGCCCGGATCGTCTGTCCGCCTGGCCGCTGTTTATGGCCGACGCCGAGGCGCCTCAAGCGCGCGCTTGGAGCGCCGGGGAGGTTCTGAAGCTGGGTTCCTTGGGGCGGCTTCACCGTGCCAAGGGCTATGACGTTCTAATCGCTGCGCTTGTTCGGATGCGCACTCAGGGCTTTCGAGCCGTCACGCCGTTCGAGATTACTATTGCAGGTGAGGGTGCCGAGCAATCGGCCCTTGAGGCCGCCGTCGCCGCAGCAGGCATCGACAACGTAAAGTTTTCCGGCTTTGAGGCGCGTCCGAAAGACTTCCTGGCGGACCTGCACCTCTACCTCCAGCCTTCGCGGGCTGAGGGTCTCTGCATTGCGGCACATGAGGCGATGCAGGCGGGCCTTCCCACAATCGTTTCGTCGGTGGGCGAGCTACCCTACAGCATCCTTGATGGTGTGACCGGCTTAGTGGTGCCGCCTGTTGACGCAGAGGCGCTGGCGCAAGCGTTGGTGTGGTGTCTTACGCATCCTGAGCGGCTTGCAGGCATGGGCGAAGCATCGCAGGCGCGTATCCTCAATCGGTTCAGTCCTGAGGCTTTTGAAGATGCCGGCGCAAGCGTGCTGGCGCGACTCAATCTATGCACGGCGTCCGCCGCGAACCCTACCCTGAACAAACCCGGCGATGCTCGATGACACACGGACGTTTATCGCCAAGCCGACGTCGCGTGATCATGGCGATGGCGGGCGCAACGGCGACGAGTTCAGCGAAAGCGCAGGTACCCCCAATCATATCGGACGCGCGCGGCTTCGTCGCAATTGGTGACTGGGGTCGTGGTGGCGATCGCGACCAGATCGCGATTGCCCAGGCGATGGCGCAGGCGGCCACGGAACTACATAGCCGGTTCGTCATTTCTGTCGGAGACAACTTCTACCCCGCAGGTGTCCAGTCCGCAGACGACCCTCAATGGCGAACTTCGTTCGAAAATGTCTATACTCATCCTGCTCTGCAAACGCCCTGGTATGCCGCGCTTGGCAATCATGACTACAGGGGCCACGCTCCCGCCCAAGTCGCCTATGCTAAGCGCGGGGGTCGCTGGCGCATGCCGGCGGCCAGCTATGTTGTGGGCAGTGCCGATTTGGGCATTCCGGACCTCAACCTCTTCGTTCTCGACACCACGCCCTTAGTCGGCGACCATGACGAAGCCGCGATGCGACTACTACACGGTCGAATAGGTCTTCCGGCACCAGACGCTCAGATGACTTGGTTTCGCGAAGCGCTCAAGGCGTCGCGAGCGAATTGGAAGATCGTGGTCGGCCATCACCCGATCTACTCCGGCGGGCATCATGGGAGTTCGTCGCTGCTGGCCTCCCGACTTGAGCCGCTCTTCAAGGCCCACGGGGTGAACGCCTATCTCTGCGGCCACGATCACGTGCTACAGCATATCCAGCGTGACGGCGTCGCCCACATTTGCACAGGCGCTGGTGCCTCTGCGGGGACAGCAAAGGATATTCCCGGCACGCTCTTTCGGAATTCCGAGACCGGATTTGCAATGTTTCGGCTCGAGGCGTCGGCGCTGCAACTGGAGTTCCGCAATGCGGAGGGTCGCTCGCTCTACCAGGCCTACATTCCGCAGAACCCAGCCTAGCTGTTACGGGACCTCAACCATAGCTCCGTCCTCCATGCGAACGACCCGGCTCGCGTGCTCGATAAGTCGTGGGTCGTGGGTAACACAGATGACCGTGGCGCCGTCCTCGGCGGCTTTTCTCAGCATCCGGGTGATCTCTCGACCGTTCTCTGAGTCCAGGGCTGAGGTCGGCTCATCCGCGAAAATGATCTGCGGCTGTTTGGCCAGCGCCCTGGCGATGACGACACGTTGCTTCTCGCCTCCCGAGAGTTCGGACGGTCGATTGCGGATCCTCCCGCCGAGGCCCACCCGCTCCAACATGGCGTTGGCGCGATCCGCGGCTGCGGCGCGCTGAAGTCCCTGCTGTTCGAGCACAAGACTGACCTGCTCCAGAGCGCTCAATGCCGGGAGCAGGTGAAAGCCTTGAAACACAAAACCGAAGTGTTCCAATCGAAAGGCGTCGAACGCCGGTGGCGTCATCGCCGCGATGTCGCGGCCCAAAACCCGGGCCTGCCCGGCGGATGGGGTCAGAAGGCCCGAGGCGATGGCCAAGAGAGTCGATTTTCCCGAACCGGAAGGGCCAGCCACCATTACGAACTCGCCGCGCTCGACGATGAAGTCAGTGGGTCGCAAAGCCTCAAAGCAGGTCGCGCCCTGGCCGTACGACTTGGCGACGCCGATGGCCTCAATCGCAAGATCCGTCATCGACCACCCGCTGCGGCCGCCAATCGCAAGGTCGTCCGGAGTAGCTCAACCTTCGCCGCTCGGAGCGCGTCGGCGGTCCCTTCTACTTTGTCCTTCAAGTCAACGATCGCGAAGCCGCTGATCCGGCCCGCCGCGTGCTGCCGTTCGCCCATTGCCAGCGCCGCTTGGGCTGTAGCCGACGCACGCTCGATCATATCGAGCTGACGCACAGCCTGCGCCCGCGCCGTGGAGGCGGCCTGTAGTTCCATCCAGCCGGTCATGACGGCTTGCCGGTAGGCGATGTCCGCCAAGTCAGCCTCGGCTGAAGTGACATGGACCTGGGCGCGGCGCTCCGGCCCGTCCAAAAGGCTCTTTGTCAGCGTGGCTGCCGCCGCCCATGCGAGTGCGCGCACGTCCAGGAGGCTGGATAAGGCCGCATCCGGCGCGCCGAGTGCGGCGGCGAGCTGGAATTTCGGACGGCTGGCCAGGATCGCCGCCGCGCGGCGTGCATCGG
>JAYTWT010000136.1:0-11889 GCA_043743295.1 Alphaproteobacteria bacterium
GTCGCGCGATTTGGGGAAGGTGGTCCGAAGGATCGGACGGGCCTGCCCTTCGAAGCCCAGCGGGCGTAGAAGGGGGTTTCATCAATCCAAGAATGGTCATCCCGGTTTGCGCGAAACGCGCAAGACCGGGACCCCCAGCGCTTGCGGTCAGAGGTTGGGTGCGGGCGTCGCCGCCGGGGGCTGATCTGCGAGCTCAAGCGCTGGGGGTCCCGGTCTTTCGCACTCAGCGAAAACCGGGATGACAACCTTGGGTGGAGGGCAGGAGTCAGCCGGACGCTCGTCGCATGCGGCGGCGCTCGGCGCGGTTTGGAGGTCGGGCGAGGGTCGCGGCTGGTTGCGCCAGCGGACCCGAAGGCTCCGGCGGTGTCGGCTCGGGCCGTTCCAGGAACGCCTTGAGCTCGATGATCTCAGCGCTGACCTTGTGGTCGGGATCGAGAGCGGGCGTGCGGGTGATGATGCGTTCCAGCGCGCAGACCCGGCCCAGCGGGTCCATCGGGAAGCTGTCGCGTTCGATATCACGCTCCCGCTCGCGTTCCATTGGCTCGGAGCGTGCGGCAGGTTCAGCGCGTTCAGCGGTCTCCATGCGCTGGCGCAACGGCTGATCCGCCGCCCGCGCGAAGGCCATCAGCCGCAGGTCCAGCGCGATACTGAGCCGCAAGCCTCGGCCCAGATCGCTGAACACCTCTACGGCTTCAAGGAACGCCGGTCCCTCCGCGGCCATCGTCCGCGCATAGGCCACGTCCAGCACCGCCGACGTCATCTCGGTGAGATGCATCAGGGTGGCGCGGTAAGATTGCATGATGGCCGCTGTGGACATGTGTAGAAAAGAACATAACAGGAACTAACTGTCAAACCTATTTCTGCCCGCAGGAAGCGTTTCAACCCCAAATCCACACAGACAGACACGAACGGGCCCGAGAGGCATGTCAGGGCGTTGCACGGCTGGGACTGGTTAACCTGTCACCTGATCTTTCTGGCTGAGTTTCCGGATCGCGGTCGCAGAGGTCCGATTGCCAACTTTCGCGAGTTGGTGGTGGCCTTCGGACGGAGCGCCTATGTCCTGCGATATCGGGTTGGTGAGGCGGAGGTCCTGATCACCCGCATACGGCACGCCCGAGAGCAGTGAGTTGCGGCAGACGTAGCCTCCTAAATCACCCGTACCTCCGCCGGCCCATCCGCCAGTCGCCCCACCACCCGCGCGTACCCAAACCCACCTGCTGCGGCCATGGCCAGCACCCGCTCCGCCGCCTCCGGGGCGACGGCGATGAGCAGGCCGCCGCTGGTCTGGGGGTCGGTGAGGAGGTCTTTGGCGGGGTCGGGTAGGTTCTCAGGTAGGCGCACGGAGTCGCCATAGCTGTCCCAGTTTCGGCCGGAGGCACCGGTGCGGACGCCTGCGTCCAGCAGGGCGGCGACACCGGGCAAGATGGCGGCGGCACCTTGGTGAAGCTCGACGGTCAGTCCCGCACCCCGGGCCATCTCCAGCGCGTGGCCCAGCAGGCCGAAGCCGGTGACGTCGGTGACGGCGTGGACTTCGCGGACGGCGGGCAGGTCGCGGCCCAGGGTGTTGAGCTGGGTAGTGGAGGCGATGAAGGCGGCGTAGCCCTCGGCGTCCAACCGCTGCTGTTTGAAGGCGGCGCTGAGGATGCCGACGCCCAGCGCCTTGGTCAGGATCAGCACGTCGCCGGGCTGGCCGCCGCGGTTGGTTAGCACCCGGTCGGGATGCACGAGGCCGAGGGCCACGAGGCCGTAGATCGGCTCGACGCTGTCGATGGAATGTCCGCCCGCGACGGGGATGCCCGCCGTCGCACAGGCCGAGGCGCCGCCCGCCAGGATCTTGCCGATGGTGTCGGCGTCCAGCTGGGCGATCGGCATGCCGACGATGGCTAGGGCCAGGATCGGGGTGCCACCCATGGCGTAGACGTCGGACAGGGCGTTGGTGGCGGCGATGCGCCCGAACTCGAAGGGATCGTCGACCACGGGCATGAAGAAGTCGGTGGTGGCGACCAGGGCCTGGGTGTCGTTTAGGCGCCAGACCGCCGCGTCGTCCGAGGTCTCCGTGCCGACCATCAGGTTGGGGAAGGCCGCAGCGGCGGGCATCTGCGACATGATTTCGCGCAGGACGGCGGGGGCCAGCTTGCAGCCGCATCCGCCGCCGTGGGCTAGGGATGTCAATCGAACAAGGGGAGGCAAAGTGGGGGAGGGCATCAGGTCTTCCTTGGAATCCGGGTCGTGAAGCGGGCTATAGCATCGCCATGAGCCTGCAACTCACCGAAGACGTGTCCCTGGCCAGCTTGGCGCGGTTCGACATGATCATCGATGTCCGCAGTCCGGGCGAGTTCGCGCAAGACCATGTGCCCGGCGCGGTGAACTTGCCGGTATTGTCCGACGCCGAACGGGCCGAGGTGGGGACCACCTATGTGCAGGACTCGCGGTTCAAAGCGCGGCTGATGGGTGCGGCGCATGTCGCTCGTAACGTCGCCCAACATCTGGAGACGGTGCTAAGCGATCGGGACGGGGCGTTTCAGCCGTTGATCTATTGCTGGCGGGGCGGGATGCGCTCCAACGCCATGGCGACGATCTTCAGCCAGGTGGGTTGGCGGACCATGCTGTTGAACGGTGGCTATCGCACGTGGCGGCGCGAGGTGACGGCGCGGCTCTATGAGGGCGCGTTGCCACTGGATTTCGTGCTGCTGGACGGCCCAACCGGGACAGCGAAGACCGAGATGTTGGCGCGGCTGGCGGGGCGAAGTCTGCAGACTCTGGATCTGGAGGGCATGGCGGCGCATCGCGGATCCGTGTTCGGCGCGATGACCGGGCGGCCGCAGCCCAGCCAGAAGCTGTTTGAGAGCCGATTGCTGGCGGCGTTGGACGGGTTCGATCCAAGCTTGCCCGTGGTCGCCGAGGCCGAGTCCAGCAAGATCGGTGACCGGATGATCCCTCCGGCGCTTTGGTCGCGGATGTCAGCGGCGCCGCGTATTGAGTTGGTCGCAGAGCCAGCGGACCGGGCGCAGTATCTGGTCACCGCCTACCACGACATCATCGCCGACCGTGCGGCGCTGGAGGCCGCGTTCGCGCGGTTGCCGGTGCATCCCAGCCAGGCGCGGTTGGCCAATTGGCGGGCCTTGGCTGACGCGGGGGCCTTTGCCGAACTGGCACAGGCGGTGATGGCGCTGCACTACGACCCGGCCTATGCCCGCTCGCGCCGCAAGCATGATCGGCCGCTGTTAGGCGCGGTGGCGCTGGCACCGCAGGATGCCGCCAGCCAGGACGCAGCGGCGGACGAAATCGCGATCCTCATCGGCGCGCTTGACCTCGCGGGCCGACGGCGCGACTCTGGGACTTGAAGACTATAATTAGGGAGCCAGCCATGGCGGACGGATCGGTCGCAGGCATCGTATCGATGCAAGGCAAAGTCAGCGCCGAAGAATGGCAGGCCCGCGTGGACCTGGCCGCGCTTTATCGGTTGGTCGCCATGCATGGCTGGGACGACCTGATCTATACCCACATCTCGGCGCGGATCCCGGGGCCGGAGCATCATTTCCTGATCAACCCCTATGGCCTGCTGTTCGAGGAGATCACCGCCTCATCGCTGGTGAAGATCGATCTGGACGGCAATATCCTGCAGGATACACCCTATTTCATCAATCCGGCGGGCTTCACGATCCACTCGGCAATCCATGCTGCGCGGGATGACGCCCATTTCGTGATGCACCTGCATTCGGACCAGGGCGTGGCGGTGGCGGCGCAAAAGGACGGCCTGTTGCCGCTGTCGCAACACGCGCTGATCGTGCTGCCCCGGTTGGCCTATCATGACTATGAGGGGATCGCCCTGAACCACGACGAGCGCGAGCGTCTGGTGGCAGATATCGGCGATAAGACCATGATGTTGCTGAAGAACCATGGCACTTTGGCCGTTGGCGATACGGCGGCGAACTGTTGGGTCAATATGTATTATCTGGAGCGCGCCTGCACGATGCAGGTCCAGGCGATGTCGGCGGGTCGCGAGAACCTGCTGATGGCCCCACAGGCGGCGCAGGATGAAGTGCGCTCGCAAGTCTCGCGTGGCATCGGCGGGGCGCTGGCCTGGCCGGCCTGCCTGCGCAAGCTGGATCGGGTGCTACCGGGCTACGACGCCTAGAGACCGGGCGTTTGCCTGGGCAGGATAGCTCAAGTTTCAGGCGCGCAATGCATCGCCATCGTCCTGTTACGGGTCCGCGTCTATAGACGGCGGCAAGCTATGCTATCGCGCGTGAGTCAGCGTCGGCGCTTTCTGTCGACGACGGAGCCTTGAGTTTTGATCCGACGGCACTTTTTTCTGTTCGCTGCGCTGCTGGTGCTGCTGGTCATGTTGGTCGCGGGCGGTTGGAAGCTGCTGCACAAGATGTCTGGCGGCGGTGGGGGCCAGGGCGGTCCTGCGGGTGCGGCGCAGGGTGGCGGTGCTGCCGGTGGCGGACGCGGGGGCGCTGGCGGACGTGGCGGCTTCGGCGGACCTCCAATGGTTTCCGTGACCGTTGTCGCGCCGCGTTCGTTTGAAGACACCATCGAGGTGCTGGGCGTCGCTAAGGGGCGCCAATCCGTGACACTGACCGCCGCGACGACGCAGCTGGTCGAGCGGGTTCGGTTCGTGGATGGTCAGAGGGTGGCGCGCGGCCAGGTGCTGGTCGAACTGAAAGATACCGAGCAAGACGCCGGATTGGCGCAGGCCGAGGCCCGCCAGGTCCAGGCCAAGCGCGCCTACGACCGCTATAAGACTTTGGGCGATCAGGGGTTTGCCTCGAAGGCGGCGATCGACCAGTTCGAGGCCAACTGGCGAGCGACACAGGCCGATGTGAACGCTGCCCGCGCTCGGCAGAGTGACCGGATCATCCGTGCGCCATTCTCTGGCGTGGTCGGGCTGTCGGATGTGGCACCCGGTGCTCTGGTCAACCCAGGTGCGCCGATTGTGACACTGGACGATGTGTCGGTGATGCGCGTCGATTTCCAGGTACCCGAGCGGTATCTGGCCCAACTGCAAGTCGGACAGACCTTGCTGGCGACCTCCGACGCCTTTCCCGGTGACACGATCACGGGCCGCATCGCCAAGCTTGACACACGGGTGGATGAGCGCACGCGGGCGATCACGGCGCGGGCCGAATTCGCCAACCCTGGCGGCCGCCTGAAGCCCGGCATGCTGATGCGGGTCGGCGTTTCGCGCGGGTCCCGGATCGGGCCCGCGGCACCGGAGTCGGCGGTGTCTGTCCAGGGCGAGGCGGCGTTTGTCTACGTCATCCGCCAACGCCCCGCCACCGGTGGCCGGCCGCCCGGTGCGATGGTCGAACAGCGGACAATCGTCACTGGCGCGCGGCAGAACGGCTTCGTCGAGATCCGTGAGGGCGCGAAGGTGGGTGAAAAACTGGTCGCCGACGGCCTCAACAAGATCCAACCGGGCATGCCGGTCAGGGTAAAGCCAACGGGTGGAGGTGGCCGTCCGGTTGCTGGATCTACGGGTGCAGGTCGTCCCGATGGCGCAAGTGCGGGAGGCCGACCCATGTCGGCGCGGCCCGCCCCATGATGCTGTCCGACATCTCTGTTCGGCGTCCGGTGTTCGCGGCGGTGGCCGCTATCATCCTGTGCGTCGTAGGCTTTGCGGCCTTCCGCTCGCTGACCGTGCGCGAATTGCCCAGCGTAGACCCGCCGGTCATCAGTATCTCGACCTCCTATCGCGGCGCTTCCGCTGAGGTGATTGAGGAGCGGATCACCGAGCTGATCGAGCGCCAAGTCTCAGGCATCGAGGGCATCGACCGGGTCAATTCGTCTTCGCGGGACGGCTCGTCGCGGATCAGTATCTCGTTCAAGTTGGACCGACCCCTCGACGCCGCCGCCAACGACGTGCGCGACGCGGTCAGCCGGGTCACAGCGCAACTTCCGCAACAGGCGGACCCGCCGCAGATCTTTAAGGCGACGGCGGACTCCTCGCCGATCATGTACCTGACGTTCATCTCCAAGACGATGAACCGACTACAGCTGTCAGACTACGCTCAGCGGTATCTGGTGGAACGCCTCTCGACGGTGCCCGGTGTGGCGACGGTGGGCGTTGGGGGCGCGCAGTTTTATTCGATGCGCATCTGGCTGGATCCTGACGCGATGGCCTCACGCGGGCTGACCGTCGAGGATGTGGAGACAGCGCTGAACACCCAGAACGCGGAACTTCCGGCTGGGTCGCTGGAAGCACCGACAAAGGACTTCACAATCCGCGTGGCCAGGGGCTATGCCACGCCGGAACAGTTCGCCCGGATGCCGATTGTGGCTGCGCGGTCCCCCTCGGCGGCGGCAGGTTCGGCCGCCCTTGGCGGTTCTGCGGCGAGCGCCGGGGCGGCTCAGGGCACCACGCGTGACGTCATCTCGGCGGCGTCGGGGCAGGCCTATATCACCCGGCTGGGGGATATCGCCCGGATCGAAGAGGGCCCAGATGAGCGTCGGCGTTCGTTCCGCTCAAATGGCAAGGATATGGTCGGCATCGCCGTCAGCCGGCAGAGCCAGGCCAACGATCTGGACATCTCAGAGGGCGTTCGCGCGGTGATCAAGGAGATCAACGCCGGCCTTCCGAAGGGCACCGAGTTAAGCGTCTCGGTGGACTACACCGAGTTCACCCGGCAAGCGATCAAAGAGGTCTGGATCACCATGGGGCTGTCGCTGGCGCTGGTGGCGCTGGTGAATTTCCTATTCTTGGGCACGATGCGGGCGGCGATCATCCCGACCATCGTGGCCCCGATTTGCATCCTCTCGACTTTCATTGTGCTCGCGCCGCTAGGGTTCTCGATCAATCTCCTGACGCTGCTGGCTCTGGTTTTGGCCATCGGGCTGGTGGTCGATGACGCCATCGTGGTGGTGGAGAATATCCAGCGCCGGATCGACGAGGGCGAGCCGGCGATTGTCGCGGCTCAGCGCGGGGCAAGGCAGGTGTTCTTCGCCGTGGTCTCGACGACCATCGTGCTGGTCTCGGTTTTTGCGCCCCTGATGTTCCTGCCCGGATTTGTCGGACGACTGTTCGTGGAGCTGGCGGTCTCGGTCGCAGCGGCGGTGGCGTTCTCGGCCCTTCTGGCGCTGTCGCTGTCGCCGATGTTGGCCTCGAAGCTGCTCCGGCCCTCAAAGGGCGAGGGGTTCATTGCGCGCAACGTCGAACGCGCGATGCACCGGCTCAAGACCTCCTATCACGCCTCGCTGGAGAGTCTGCTCTCGCGCCGCAGCGTCTCGATTGGCGCCTCGATCATGGTGGTCGTTTTGGGCCTTGCCGCATTTGGGGTCTTTTCAATCCTACCGCGCGAGTTGACGCCGGAGGAAGATCGGCGGCGCGCGATGTTGATGTTCACCGGGCCGGAAGGTGCCGGATTCGATTACACGATGGCGGCGAGCGCTCAGGTCGAGGCGATCCTCAGTCGGCACGTCAAGGACGGCTCAATCCAGCGTTACGTGATTTCCACGCCGCGGTTTGGTGGCAACTCCTACAATTCGGCCGCTGGCAATATCATCCTGCCGGGTAAGGGCGGCAAGACCGCGCCGGAACTGGCTGCGGTGCTCAACAAGGAACTCAGCGTGGTGACCTCTGTTCGCGCGTTCGTCGCGCCGGAAGGCGGACTGCAGCGAGGTGGACCCGGCGGCGGCGGCGGCGGTGGGACTAGCCTGCAGTTGATCGCTGCGGGCACCGACTATCCCGAGATCGCACGGTGGATTCAGCCGGTGCTGGAAGCCGCTAGTAACAATCCCGGATTAGCGAGGCCGCGTCTGGATTACGAGCCGACGAGCCCGCGCGTGGTGGTCAACATCGACCGGGAGAAGGCAGCGGCCCTTGGGGTTTCGTCCCAGACTGTGGGCCGTGCTCTGGAGACCCTGTTCGGGTCTCGGCGCGCGACGACCTACATCAAGAACGGCCAGGAGTACGATGTGCTGCTGCAGGCCGAACGCAGCCGACGCGATACAGAGGATGACCTTTCGCGCGTCTATGTCCGCACCAGCGCCGGCGAAGCGGTGCCGATCTCGGCCCTGGTGACCACCCAGGTTCGGGGCGATACGCCGGACCGATCCCGCGTTGACCGGCTTCGGTCGATCAATCTGTCGGCCCAGTTGAACCCTGGCTACACGATGGGCGAAGCGATCACCTTCCTGAAGGCCGAGGCGGCCAAACAGTCGGGGGCCGTAACCGTAAAGTGGGGCGGCGGCGCACGCGACTATCTAGAAGCGTCCGGGTCGGTGGGCCTGGCGTTCGGGCTGGCTTTATTGTTGGTGTTCCTGGTCCTGGCGGCTCAGTTCGAAAGCTGGATCCATCCCGGCGTGATCATGCTGACGGTGCCGATTGCCGCCCTGGGCGGTTTGTTCGGCCTGCTGATCACGGACTCATCCATCAACACCTATAGTCAGATCGGGTTGATCATCCTGGTGGGGATCGCCGCCAAGAACGGCATCCTGATCGTCGAGTTCGCCAACCAACTGCGGGACGAAGGCTTGTCGATCCGTGAAGCTGTGATTGAGAGCGCGTCGCTGCGGCTTCGCCCGATTATCATGACCTCGGTCTCGGCGGCGGCAGGCGCGATCCCGTTGATCCTGGAGGGCGGCGCAGGCGGCGAAGCGCGCAAGACCATCGGTGTGACCATCTTCTTCGGCGCGATCTTCGCCACCATGATCACGCTGTTCGTGGTGCCGATCTTCTACAACCTGCTGGCGCGGTTTACAAAATCGCCAATGGCCGCTGCACGCCGGATCGAGGCGTTCGAGGACGCCGAGCGCGCCCGAGTGGCGAACGCCGCCGAGTAGGGCGCTCGAGAGTTCCGAGAGGGCGGCTCCAGGAGACCTGAATGACGGGGAATCAGATCTCCTGGTCCCGGCTGGCAGCGGGGGGCGCCGCCTTTCGGATTGGAATGTCGATCAAGACAATGCCTTTGCACGACACAATGAGCATTGCGCCAGAATGTCTGCGCGTCAAGGTTGATATCGTACCAAAATATACGCCTTTTGAGAGAGTCTCGTTCTACGGTTTATGACCGGTTTCGACCATCAGGAACGCGATGAGATCGGTGCGATCCTTGGCGTCTGCCAAACCGGCGAACGACATCTTGGTACCGGGCAAGTAGGTCTGCGGCTTCTCGAGCCACTGGTTCAATTTTTCGGCGTCCCAGACCCAGCCTGCAGCCTTCAGGGCATCCGAATATTTGAAGTCCGGATTGCTAGCGGATTTCTTGCCGAAGACGTTGTGGAGGTTGGGACCGGTCATGTTCGCGCCGCCCGGCGTGATCGTGTGGCAGGACTGGCAAAGCGCGAACTTCGCCTCGCCGTTGGCAAGATCAGCGGTGTTGTAGGGCGCGGGGAACGAGGTCTTGAGCGTCTCTTTCTCGGCGTCGCTGAGTTTCGGTGCCTCGGGCGCCGCAGCCGCGTCAGTGGGCTTGGCGGTTTCGGTCTTACTGCAGGCCGCCGTCAGAAGGGCAAGGCCGGCGATGGCGACGATGGGACGCAAGAACATGGGAAGCTCCGAGGACATTTCGCCGCAAGCTAGCGTTCCGCCGCGTCGATGCAAGCACAGCTACCGCCGTCTGCGCTTTTCCCGGTTCACCGCCTCATCCAGCGCCTGAAGAAAGCGCGAGCGGTCGGCACTCCCGAAGGGCTTGGGCCCGCCGGTGATCTCGCCGGTCGAACGGATGTGCTCCATGATCGAGCGCTGGGCCAGCGCCTGGCCGATAGAATCAGGGCTGAACGGCCGCCCGTTCGGCGCAATCGCCGCGCCGTTGGCTTTCAGCACCCGGTCGGCTAGCGGAATATCGTTGGTGACCACGATGTCGCCGGGTTCCACATTTTCCGCAATCCAGTCGTCGGCCACATCCGGCCCGGCGTCGACGATCCGGCGTTCGATCATGGGCGAGGACGGAATTTGGATGAAACTGTTGGAGACCACATAGGTCTTCAGGCCATAGCGGGCCGCGACCTTGTAGGTCTCGTCCTTCACAGGACAGGCGTCGGCGTCGATGAAGATGCGCATTGCCGCAGGCCACGAAAAGGGGGACACGTACTACTTTCGACGCTAAAACGCTATATAATACAATAACTAGTGTGTGTCCCTACTTACGCAGATCAGATAGGCAGCGGCTCACTCGGCGACCTTATTTCGGTTTGCTACCGCGAGGGGAAGCGGCTGGCCTCACTTCGCCTTCCACTCTCTCGCCAGCTTTTGGGCCTGGGCGATCTGCCCGGCAGTCATTTTGGTTTCGACCAAGCTAAGATTGTCAGCGGTCGCCTCACGTGCATTCGCATCGGACAGCCCTGCGGCCCCCAAGTTAAGCCACATATGGGCGAGCACGTAGTCCTGGGGAACGCCCAAACCTAACATGTATTCCAAGCCGAGATTGGACTGACCCTGCGGGTCGCCTTGCTCCGCAGCCTTTCGGTACCAAATGACGGCATTGTCGTATTCGGGTGGTGTCAGGCTGAAATCATAAACTTGGCCGACGCTAACCTGCGCTCTCGCGATGCCCTGTTCTGCTAGCGGGAGCCATTGTCGCAGAGCTGTCGCGTAGTCGTTTTTCGCATAGGCCGCCCAACCCGCTGCGTACTGAGGGCTGGCCTGTGAAGCTTCAGCGGGTGTCTTGGCCGCTTTGAGCGTCTTGCTTGGGCCGCAGCCAGTCAACAGACCGGCGACAAGACATGCTAACCCCACCATGGCTTGAAGCTTCATTTCCTAGCCCCCCACACTGCTGACCTTTCGCTTAGGTCGCGCCCTACAGTTCTAGCAGTGAGGGATTTCCAGCGGCCAAAAAACCGATGAAAGGAGGGACGCGTACGATTAGGGGAAAAGGGGGATACGTACTACTTTCGACGCTAAAACGCTATATAATACAATAATTCGACGCTAAAACGCTATATAATACAATAACTAGCGTGTGTCCCTAATTACGCGAAAGCTCCCGGCGTTCATTTGTAGCTCCCATCACTGGCGCTACATTTTATCGAATTTCAATGCGGATTGAAATCGTTTTGGCTAGAGGTGACAGGATTACTTGTCACCGAGATTGCCTCCCTAGAAATTCTTGGAGATAAATCTGATAACTAGGTTGGAGTGATACGGCCCGTTCGTGTCATAGTGCTCGAATACGGAGTCGATGTTTGTCGCCCAGATTTGACACCTATTGCCGTTAGCAATATTCAGCCCATCGGGTAGGTGCTGGAGGTATATTATATCTCTCGGAAAACTTTTCTTTGTTTCGTAGTCAGTAACAATGACCGAATGAATTTCTTCTTTCCAGTTAGGTCCGTACTTCTGATCCAGTATCGGGCGAACCTCGCTCCAGTACGCCTCCGAGAAGGAAACATCGATTTCCGTTATCAGGCCGCCATGTATGGCGACAAATAGACTTACCGGGATCTTATTATTTCCGACGGAAACCCCAAAGGGTATCCTGCAAATATTGGCCTCGCAGTACGGGCCGATTTTCTGATCTTCAATTTCGGCCGCTGGCACAATTCCGTATCTATCTGCGGCAGCTCCGGCCTTTTCAAATGGGTCGCGTGGAGGGTTCAATTTGTACCGCGTCACCCCGAACGCGGTCATCAACTGCGCCGGGGTCACCTTGCTCCCGACAGAAACACCCTTGAAATCGCAGGGCGTCGTCGCTCGCGACGGGCTGGCTATCAGCAGCGCCACAGCGAACAGTGTCGCAGCACAGTTGTACATGGTTCCCGTCCCCCCGGAGCGGCAAGCTTGCCAGAAGGGCGCGGTCATTGTCACGCAGCTTTCGCGCGCGGACCACCGCCCGCGAGTTGAGGAAAAGGGGGACATCGCGTAATTGAGGTAGGCCCATCCTGACCTGGAGTACGAAGTCCGAGCGAGGTGATCGCATCGGCTTCAAGAAGGAGGATGGGCCATGATGG
>JAYTWT010000137.1:0-16016 GCA_043743295.1 Alphaproteobacteria bacterium
CGTCAAACGCTACGAACCAAGGCCCCGGCTGGTGATCGTCGGCGGTGACCCCACCGCCCTGGCCATCGCCGAACTGGGCGTCAAGTCCGGCTTCGAAACGACCCTGGTCCGTCCCAAGGGCCCAGAGAGCCCGCCGCCCATCGCAGGCCTCGCCTACCGCCGCGAGCCCCCCGCCGAGGCCTTCGCCCTCATCGGCCTGGACCCCTGGACCTCCGTCGCCGTCGCCACCCACGATGAAGAAACCGACCGCGCCGCCCTCATCGCCGCGTTACCCTCCGCCGCCGCCTACGTGGGCCTGCTGGGCGCGCGCCGCAGGTTGGCTGGCCGCCTGGACGACCTGAAGCTGGACGGCGTCTCCGAAGCCGACACCGCCCGCCTCCACGCCCCCATCGGGCTAGCCCTGGGCGGCAAGGCCCCGTTTGAGGTCGCGGTGTCGGTGATCGGCGAGATCGTGCGGGTGCGGTATGCGTGCACGCGCTAGTTCCGACGTTCAGACATGCTAGCGCCAAACAAGCAAGGCGTATCCCCACTTGCCGTAGGTGATCAGGACCACGGCTTTGTCGTCGCTCATCCGGTGAAGTTGGCGGCCGAAGAGGTTCTGATCGGCGAGCATGAAGTCGTCGACACGCGCCGGTCCGGCCACCTTCGGCGGGTCGGCTTTGGCGCTTGAAACGCCGTGTGGCGAGGCCATCAGGGCGACGGATCCCGCCCTCGCCGCCAGAAGTCTGAGCCCGGCCATCGCCTTGCGCGAGGTCCTCATGACGTCCCTCGGTTGCCAGCTCCTAAATACATCAATTTGGATTGACACATCAACTCGAATTGATTTATATCGATGTCATGAGCCCGCAAACAACCGACACCGACCTCTCGCCGCCGGCCTTCCTGCAGCTCGCCGGCCATCCCCTGAGGTGGCGGCTGCTAAGCGAGTTGACGCGGAGCGACCGACTGGTCAGCGAGCTGACAGCCCTGGTAGGCGAGGCCCAGAACCTTGTTTCCTATCACTTGGCAAAGCTGCGGGACGCGCGCCTGGTCTCGGCGCACCGCAGTTCGGCCGACGGCCGCGACACGTACTATGGGCTGGAGCTTGCACGGTTTGGCGCGCTCCTGTCGGCTACCGGTGGCGCGCTGCATCCGGGTCTTCGTCTAACGCCACCCTCGCGAGATCCTGCCCTGATTGGTCCGGCGACGGTCTTGTTCTTATGCACCGGCAACAGTGCCCGCTCCCAGATGGCCGAGGCGTTGGTAAGGGCTCGGTCTGGTGGTGTGATCGAGGCGTACAGCGCCGGTAGCCATCCCAGCGCGATTCACCCGAACGCAATCCAGGTCATGCGCGATGAGTACGGCCTGGATCTGGCCCAGCAGGCTTCCAAACACCTGGACCTGTTCGCTGATCAGCCCTTCGATCAGGTGCTCACCTTGTGTGACCGGATCCGCGAGGTCTGCCCCGAGTTTTCCGGCGGCCAAGAGGCCATTCATTGGAGCATCGCCAATCCCGCAACGGGCGAGCCGGACAACGTGACCTATCCGTTGTTCCAGAAATCCGCAGCCGAACTGGAGACCCGCATCGGGTTTCTGCTCGCCGCGCTACCTCATCGAATCGCAGCCTGAAATAGCAAGGGACCACCATGCGTGTTTTTTTCGAGATCGCTGCGGACCGCCGAGGGTTCATCAAAAGAGCTGGCCTCGCGCTCCTGACCGTACAATTGCTGCCTTCGCTCGCGCGTGCATCAGACGGTTCGCCCATTGACAGTGAGAGTGTCGCCGAGAACCTGATCATCCGTTCGGGCCAAGGCTTCGTCCCCCACACGCACGATCTCTGGATTTCGTCTGCGCTGCTGAGGACCCCGCCGGCCCAGGGCGTAACCCTCATCTCGACAAAAGCGCGGGATCACACGCACGAAGTGGTGCTTTCTCACGACGACCTCGCCATCGTGAACCACGGTGGAACGGTTTCCGTCAAGGGCGGCAGCCACACCTTTGTCATCGCAATGGCGATGGCCCTCCGCGAGCGGGACGCCACCGTCCAAGGGGGCGGCGCGTGACCCAGCCCGTAGAGATGGCCAGCGTCCGCTACATGGTCGACGACGTCGCCGCAGCGGTCGACTTCTACACGACGATGCTCGGGTTTGAGGTTCTGACGAACTTCCCGCCCGCCTTCGCCGATGTGTCCCGCGGCAGCCTGCGCGTGCTGCTGAGCGGATCAATGAGCTCGGCGGGCCGCCCCATGCCGGATGGGGCCAAGCCCGGCCCCGGCGGCTGGAACCGGATCCACCTGATCGTCGAGAACATCGAGGCGGAGGTCGCGCGCCTGCGCGAGGCCGGTGCGCCGTTCCGCAATGAGATCATTTCAGGCCCGGGCGGCAAGCAGATCCTGTTGCAAGATCCCTCCGGAAACGTCGTCGAACTTTTCCAGCCCGCCGCGATGGGCTGACGCTTTTTGGCGACCGGTCAGGCTCCGGAAGCCTAGTCGTAAGGAGACCTTGAGTTGAGCATCGCTCCGGCTTTCGACCACGTCGCGTTCACCGTGCCGGACCTTCAAGGGCTGGTGGACCGGCTGACAGCGGACTTCGGCATGGTCGCCGAGGTCCGTTCGGACCAATTCGCCCTCGTCGTCGATCCGACGTCGGGACTGAAGCTGGAGCTCGGCCAGTCGGGCGACGCCGATGTCCACCTTCGCCACCTGGGCTTTCGCGCAGACGATGTTGCGCGCACGCATGCGACCCTCGTCGAAGCGGGCATGGAGGACGCCGTCAGGCCCCACCGACGAGACTTCGCGCGCATGTTTACGTCTTTCCTGAAACAGCCCGGCGGCCTGGAGATTCAGCTCGTCAAATACGACTGAGCTGCGGTGAAGGCCGCCATCGGAGAGAGAAAGTGCAAAGATGAATATGATCGACGCGACGGCCCGACTGGACCGGTCTGGGGATGCAGGTCAGCCTGGTCGTGAGCTTCGGCGTTGGTGGACCCTCATCGCCGTTGCGCTGGCGGTGGCGCTCTTTCTGGAAGCGATATTCGCCGGCTCAATGTTGTCGGGGTTAAGTTGGGCGCGCAGGGCGCATGCGACGACGGCGATAGTCCTGATCGCTTCAGCCTTTGCGGCGGGGCTCACTGGCTTGGTCACGTTGCGCTGCACCCCGCACGGTCGCAGGCTGGGTTTCACTCTGTTGTCGCTCGCCGGGGCGACCTGCATTCAGGCTGTTCTAGGTGTCCTGTCGGCCAAGGGCGCCAACCTG
Source organism: Alphaproteobacteria bacterium (assembly GCA_043743295.1). Taxonomy (GTDB): domain Bacteria; phylum Pseudomonadota; class Alphaproteobacteria; order Caulobacterales; family Caulobacteraceae; genus Phenylobacterium. Next base: position 3,234 of record JAYTWT010000137.1, read on the forward strand.
ACGTGGATCCATGTGCCGCTTGGCGTGGCCTTGGTCAGTCTCGCTGGGCTGGCCACCCTCAGCGCCCGCCGACTGGGCGATGCGGGCTGAGCGCGCCCTCCACGCCGAGCTCTGCACGACGCTCCACGACAAGGCGCTGTCTCCCGAGTCGTCACGTAAGCCAGGCGAAGTGCTCCCGTCATGAAAAGTTTCCGGGAAACTGAGCAAACATCAGGAACGCGATCAAAATCGGATCGGGCCGTGGGAGGCGCTCGCCCCCGTAACCGGCTGGCTGAGGTTTTGATCGCGTTTCTGATGCTGGGTCTAACGTCCTTCGGCGGACCGGTCGCCCATATCGGCTACTTCCGCCAGGAGTTCGTTGTCCGTCGAAACTGGCTTGACGAGGATGCTTACGCTGACCTTGTGGCGCTCTGCCAATTCCTGCCCGGCCCAGCGTCGAGCCAGGTCGGCTTCGGCGTGGGATTGATTCGCGCCGGACCGCTGGGCGGGCTGGCTGCCTGGATCGGCTTCACGCTGCCATCCGCGATACTAATGACTGCGTTCGCTTTCGCGGCGCCGGCGATGAGCGACCCAGTGGCCAAGGGCGTCGTGCATGGCTTGAAGCTGGTCGCTGTGGCGGTCGTCGCGCAGGCCGTGTGGGGGATGGCCAGGACCCTGACCCCAGACGCCCGGCGCGCGGGCATTGCGCTGGTGGCCTGCCTTGCTGTCACCTTTGCCGCTTCTAGTCTGGGCCAGATCGTCGCGATGTTCGTCGGAGCGTTGGCCGGTGTCGGCCTTTGTCGGGGTGAAGGCGCACCGGTCGGGACGCATAAATTCAACCTGTCCCGCCGAGTGGGTCTCGCAGCCTTCGCCAGTTACATAGTCCTGCTGGTCGGGACGCCGGCGCTCGCCGCCGCGACGGGGAACAGCGCGGTCATAAGGTTCGGCGCCTTTTATCACGCCGGGGCACTGGTGTTTGGCGGCGGACACGTCTTGCTGCCTCTGCTCAAGCAAGCGGTAGTCGATCCCGGCTGGGTGGGCCAAGCGGCGTTTCTCGCAGGATACGGCGCCGCCCAGGCGCTTCCCGGGCCGCTGTTCGCATTCAGCGCCTTCCTTGGGGCGAGCATGAGTGGATCACCCAGCGGGATTCCTGGCGCGACTTTGGCGGTGGCGGCGATCTTCCTGCCGGGCCTGCTAGTGCTGACAGCGGTCCTGCCTTTCTGGGGACGATTTCGCATGCGCCCAACGGTTCAAGCGGCGATGCACGGTGCCAACGCGGCCGTCGTCGGGATCCTCGCTGCAGCCCTCTACGACCCTGTTTGGATCAGCGCGGTGATAAGTCCGTCTGACTTCGCCGCGACACTTGCGGGCTTTGTGCTCTTGACCGCGTTTCGCGCCCCGCCGATCCTCGTGGTCCTGCTCGGCATCGCGTTCGGGTCGGCCTCGACTGTCATGCCGATCTGAAGGTCGGTCCAGCCGACATCGAGCCTGCCTCGCCGTGAAACTGGGACATACACACTTTCCTCGCGCAAATTCCGCCAAAATGGGAGGAACGTCGTCGTGTGCGCCGCCCCGCGTCCTTCTGCGTTTTCCGCGATTTCTGCGGTTCCCTTGCCTTGAGGCCCCGCTGCCACCCTACCCCCGCTCCAGCACCAGCACCTCCACCACGTCCCCCGCCTCCGCCGGCCCGGCGCCCGCTGTCCGCCGCAGCAGCGCATCCGACACCGCGAACACGCTCACCAGCGACGAGTCCTGGTCGGCGAAGGGCCGCACCGTCACCAACCCGCCGCCATAGCTCAGCTTGGCGCGCATCCAGTGCTCGCGGGGGCCGTTGGCGGGCAGGGAGCCTTCCAGCTTGGCGGTGATCATTCCAAGGCCGGGTTGCGCGCCCAGATAGGTGGCGATCAGGGGCCTCAAGAACAGCTCGGCGCAGACCAGGGCCGAGGCTGGGTTGCCGGGCAGGCCCAGCAGGCGGCGGCCATCGGCGAGCACGCCGAAGAATGTGGGCTTGCCGGGGCGCACGTTGACGCTCTCCACCTTGAGATCCAGCCCTAGCACCACGGCCGCGCCGCGCACCAGGTCGTGGTCGCCCACCGAGGCGCCGCCGACGGTGACGATCAGGTCGCCGTCCGCGTCCTTGAGGGCCTGGATGGTGGCCTCTATGGTGTCGCGCACCGGCTTGGCGCGGGCGACGTCGGCGCCCCAGCCGGTGATTAGCGCCTCCAGGGCGCGTGAGCCGGAATCGTAGATCTGGAACGGGCCGGGCGTGGCGGGGGCCTCGATGATCTCCTCGCCGGTGGAGAATAGGGCCACGCGGGGACGGGCGGCGACCATGAGGTCTGCGCGACCGGCGGCGGCGGCCAGCGAGAGCCGCCAGGGGTCGATGCGGGTGCCGCGTGTCAGAAGGGTGTCGCCGGCCTTGAAGTCTCCGCCTGCGGACCGCAGGTGGGTGCCGGGCTCGGCGCGGGGCACGGTGACGGTGGCGGCCTCCCGCGTGGCATCCTCCTGGATCACGATGGCGTCGCAGCCGCTGGGCACCGCTGCGCCTGTGAAGATGCGGACCGCTTGGCCGGGCTGGACCACGCCGCCAAACCCATGGCCCGCCGCGCTCTCGCCGACGATGGTGAGGGGTCCGGGCGTATCGGCACTGCGTACCGCCCAGCCGTCCATGGCGGAGGCGGCGAACGGCGGCTGATCGCGGACGGCGGCGATGTCTTCGGCCAGCACCCTGCCAATAGACTGGGCGAGGGGTACCTGCTCCGGCAGCGTGGGGTACACGTCAGCCAGCATCCGCGCCCGGGCGTCATCGACGGAGAGGCGTTTCAAATCCTCGCCCCCGAATCGGAGTGCGTGGGGAGAGGGTAGGGTGAGGGGCGGCGCTGACAATCACGCGTCTCTCCGGGTCCAGCCATCATCCATCCTCGTCGCCGCCGAGCATACTCTCTGCGAATGCAGGTCACCGTCTGGCCGGAGCCACCCCTCACCCTACCCTCTCCCCTCTCGCTTCGCGGGGGGCGAGGAGGTGCTCCAATCCCCGCTCTTGCCGCCGGTCTTGCTGATCAGGCGCACTCCCTCGATCACCATGCCTTTTTCGGCGGCTTTCAGCATGTCGTAGAGGGTCAGGCAGGCGACCGAGACGGCGGTCAGGGCTTCCATTTCGACGCCGGTCTGGCCAGAGGTGCGGACGCGGGCCGTCACGGTGAGGCCGTCGGCGGCAGGCTCTACACGTACTTCGGCTTTGGTGATGGCCAGGGGGTGGCACATGGGGATCAGGTTCGAAGTCTGCTTGGCCGCCATGACGCCAGCGATCTCGGCCACGGCGCGAACGTCGCCCTTCTTGCCCTCGCCGGATAGGGCTAGGGCCAGGGTCTCAGGCATCATCCTGACGAACCCCTCGGCCACAGCCTCGCGGTCGGTCACGGCCTTGTCCGAGACATCGACCATCTGGGCGCGGCCCGTCTCATCGATGTGGGTCAGTTTGCTCATGTTTCCATCAGCCGGGGCATCAACTCGACCATGTTGCAGGGGCCATGGCGGCTGTCGAGCTGGGCAGCGATCACCTTGTCCCAGCCGTCGCGCACTGCGCCGTTCGAGCCCGGCAGGCAGAAGACGAAACAGCCTTTGACGATCCCCGCTAGGGCCCGCGACTGCAACGTCGAAAGGCCCACCGACTGGTAGCTAACCAGATGGAAGATCACCGCAAAACCATCGATCTCCTTGTCGAACAGCGGACGCAGGGCTTCGGGCGTCACGTCCCGGCCGGTGATCCCGGTGCCGCCGGTGGTGACGATAGCCTCAACACCCGCCGCGACCCAAGCCAGCACCTGGGCGCGGATCTCGTCGACGTTGTCCTTGACGATCCCCTTGGCCGCAAGGTCGTGACCGGCAGCTTTCACCCGCTCGGCCAGCAGATGGCCAGAGGTGTCGCTTTCCTCGTCGCGGGTGTCGGACACGGTCAGCACCGCGACCTTCACCGGCTTGATAGCCCGCGAGGCGTCGATTTTTCCACCGGGGGTCAGCGCGTTCATGGGTTAGGCTCCTTCGCCAGCACTATAGCCTCCTCGCCCCCCGCGAAGCGAGAGGGGAGAGGTCGGGTGAGGGGCGGCTGAGCCTTGCCGTGCCGCGCCGGTTTCGCAAATTTCAGCCGCGCTGACGTCGCGATATGGCTAAGCCGCCGGTGCATACGGTCGAGCCAGTACCGCCCCTCACCCGGCCTCTCCCCACGCGCTTCGCGTCGGGGGAGAGGAGAACTAAGTGGACTGTGTCGTGTCCGGTAAGCCCAGGATGCGCTTGGAGATGATGTTGTTCTGGATTTCGGACGAGCCGCCATAGATCGACATCGCCTTGCCCCAGAGCCAGCTGCTCACCGCTTCGATCTCTTCCGGCTTGAATGCCTCGCCGGCCCAGCCCAGGGCCTGGGTACCCATCATCTCCAGCATCAGTTCGGCTCTCGCCTGCGACACCGTCGTGGCTGAGTTCTTCAGCACCGACGCGGCGTTGGTGGCTCCCGATGCACCCTTGGATTCGGCGACGGCTCGCGCCAAGGTCAGGCCGTGGATGCGCCCATCCATCAGGTGCTGGGTGATCCGGGTGCGCAGGTCCAGGTCGGCGATCCGGCCCTGACCATCGACGCCCACATAGTCCTTGGCGATGTCCTCCAGAGGGGTCGGTCGGCCCATGCCGCCGGCTCCGGTCTGGCTGGACCGCTCATGCTGCAACAAGCGCTTGCCCACCGACCAGCCCTCGTTGAGGTTGCCCAGCAGAGCCTCCTTGGGGGCCTTTGCGTCAGTGAAGAAGGTCTCGCAGAATGGCGACTGTCCCGAGATCAGCTTGATCGGCCGGGTCTCAACGGCATCCTGTTCCATCGACAGCAAGAGGAAGCTGATCCCCTCGTGTTTCTTGGCCTGGAAATCGGTCCGCACCAGAGCGCCGCACCACTGCGACTGCTGCGCGCCGCTGGTCCAGATCTTTGAGCCATTGATCAGCCAGTGATCGCCCTTGTCCTCACAGCGGGTCTGCAAGCTGGCCAGGTCCGATCCCGCGTTGGGCTCAGAATAGCCGACACACCACTGCACCTCGCCCCGCACGATGGGCGGCAGGTGCTGGGCCTTCTGCTCAGGCGTGCCGTAGTCCATGATCGTCGGGCCGATCATGGTGATGCCCATGCCGAACATCAGCGGATTGAACGCGCCAACCTTGGCCATTTCCTGGCCAAGAACCCGCGCCTGCTGCGACGAGAGACCGCCGCCGCCGTATTCGGTCGGCCAGGTCGGTGTGGCCCAGCCTTTGGTGCCGATGGCCGTCTTCCAGGCCTTGAGGTCTGAATCGCCCGACTGGGCACCTTCTCCGGCCATCATTCCACCCTTGCCGCTGAGCGACTTAGGGAAATTGGCATCCAGCCAGGCGCGCGCGTCGGCGCGGAAGGTCTCTAGGTCAACGTCAGCCCCAAAATCGGCCATAGTCCAACGCCTCTGATTGCAAATTTCGGGGATCATACAGCGGCTTTGCCGTAACCCAAGGTCAGGGGGCTGTCAGATCAAAAATCTATCATCTGCCCGTCCCAAGCGAAGAAGCCGCCCGATTGGCTGGGGGTCAGGGTGTCGATCACCGACAACAGACGTTCGGCGGCAAAGTCCGGTGTGAATAGGCGCTCTGCTGGGACGCCCTTCTGGAACGGCGCGGACAGCGGCGTATCCACCGTGCCGGGGTGAAGCGCGACGCAGATCGCGTCCTTCCGCGTTACGGCCAGTTCGATGGCGGTGGTCCGCACGACCTGGTTCGCGGCGGCCTTGGCTGCCCGATAGCCGTACCAGCCGCCCAGGCGATTGTCCGAGATCGAGCCGACCCGCGCGGTGAGGACCGCAATCACTGACCGGCCCTGACGCGGTAGCTTTGGCGCGAAGTGCTTGAGGACCAGGGCGGGACCGATGGTGTTGATCTGAAAGCTGCGGGCCAGGGCGACGGGGTCGAGGTCTGCCAGCCGCTTTTCCGGGCGTTGGTGCTGATCCTGCAACAGCCCGGTGGCGATGATGATCAGCCGGGGTGCGTCCACCGTCTGCGCCGCCGCGACAATCGAGGCCTCGTCAGTGACGTCGAGAGGGACTGGGCTGGTTCGTGAGAGCCCGTGCGCGCGGCCAACGCGCGGGTCCGCGGCCAGCCTGGCCATCAACGCTGCGCCGATGCCGCCGGATGCCCCAACGACGACGGCTTCCAGAATAGAGGGGCTATTCGTCATCCTATATCCCAATCGCTTAGGTTATGTTAGTCGATCTCGTGCTTACGGTTTTGCGTCTCGGCGGTCTGCGCGTCGTGATCTATCCTAATGATCACGCTCCGGCCCATGTCCATGTGATGGGTGGCGGTCGAGAGGCTCTCCTGGCCCTCGATGACCCATCCGGGATCGCGTTGATGGAGAACTACGGCTTTTCGGCGCGCGGTAGCGGGGATCAAGTTGGACTTGGCAGAACACAGGCAATTTCTTCTGGCCGCCTGGAGGCAGTTCCATGGTGACTGAGTTGAAACGGGCCAACGCAGCGGCCCGCGCGCGCGCAGAAAGCACGCCGCAAGCCATATCTGTCGGTGTTTGGAACGACGGCCGACTGCTGATTGAGATGTCGAACGGTATCGGTCTGTTGGTGGTGGCGTCGCGACTCGAAGGTTTGGAGCGGGCCACGCCTGACGATTTGTCAGCGGTGGAGATCAGCCCTTCTGGCTTTGGTCTCCATTTCCCGACCGTAGACGCTGACGTCTACCTGCCGGGTCTTCTTGAAGGACGCTCAGGTACAGCCCGCTACATGGCCGCAGCTTTAGGTGCCCGCGGGGGCCAAGTTAAGTCCGATGCAAAGGCTGAGGCCTCGCGTCAAAACGGGCGTGGCGGCGGACGCCCCCGCAAATCTGTGAGCGTTTGAGGTCAGGATGCGAATTGCGCGACAGATTACGAGCCCTTCACTCTTGGCACTGGCACTCATCGCCATGCCCGCGATCGCTCAGGTACCCAAACCGGCCGATACCGAGGTCTGGCAGCCGGTCCCGCCCGTGGTGACACCCGGCAAGCGTGACGCCGACGCGCCGTCGGACGCGGTCGTCCTGTTCGACGGCAAGGACCTATCAGCATGGGTAAGCTCGCGCGACAAGTCGCCCGCCGCCTGGAGCGTTGAGAAGGGTGTTGTCACCGTCAACAAGAAGGCCGGTAATATCGAGACCCGGCAGGCCTTCGGCAGTTACCAGATGCACATCGAGTGGCGCATTCCCAAGGGCGTAACAGGCACCGGGCAGGGCCGTGGCAACAGTGGCGTGTTCCTGGCCACAACGGGTGCGGGTGACAGCGGCTATGAGCTCCAGGTGCTCGATTCCTACAACAACGCGACCTATGTGAACGGGCAGGCGGCCAGTATCTACAAGCAGGCACCGCCGCTGGTGAACGCCATGCGTCCGCCTGGCGAATGGCAGGTCTATGATGTGATCTGGACCGCGCCGAGCTTTGGCGCGGATGGCGCTTTGGCGACCCCGGCTCGCGTGAGCGTGCTGCACAACGGCGTGCTGGTGCAGAACAATGACGTCCTCACGGGCGATACCCGCTACATCGGCGCGCCGGTCTACAAAGCCCACGGTCGTTCACCGATCCGCCTGCAAGCCCACGGCGACCCCAGCGCTCCGATCAGCTTCCGCAACATCTGGGTGCGACCTTTGGACTGAGGGGGTTGACCGCTGCGGCTTAGCGATCAGTGATCACCTTGTGCATATAGACCGCAAACCCGTCCCCATGCGGTTCTTCGCTGGTCACCTCGTAGCCTAGCGATAGGTAGAGCCGCACGTTCTCCGCGAACGCCTTGTTCGTGTAGAGCCGGGTCTGGGCGTAGCCGTTCGTAACCGCCAAAGCTTCGGCGTGGTCCATCAGCTGCCGGCCAAAACCGCGACCCTGAAACTCTGGCGAGACGGCGACATTCTCGATCAACAGTTGGCCGGGTTCGTCGATGGTTTCGATCAGGCCTGCCAGCACGCCATCGATTTCCAGCAGATCGACCCTGTGGTCGCACACGGCGACGTCGTAGTCTGCGGCCATCGGCTTTGGCTCTCGTCCGATCACGGCAATCCACTTCGCGTAGGCTCGGCGCGTCAAATCTCGGACAGCTGCGGCGTCGGATGCCGTTGCACGGCGAAATTGGACGCCTCCTACCCCCACCGGTCGCGGTCCGCATGATCACGGGCCGTGGGTTCCACCCATCGGGCACCTTCAGGTCCGTGTTCTTTCTTCCAGAACGGGGCCTTGGATTTCAGGTAGTCCATTAGGAAGTCGCAGGCCTCGAAGGCGGCACGGCGGTGGCCGGCGGCGGTGGCGACGAAGACGATAGGCTCGCCGGGCAGAATCTTTCCTACCCGGTGCAGGATGCTTACATCGTGCAGGCCGAAACGGTCGCAGGCCTGATCGGCGATCTTGGTGATCTCTAACTCGGTGAAGCCCGGATAGGCTTCGAGTTCCAGAACGGTGGTCGAGCCACGCTCGGCGCGGGCGATGCCGGTAAAGGTGGCGATGGCACCGGTCTCGCTGCGGCCCTTAGCGAAGGCATTTAGCAAGGCACCGGGATCGAAGGTTGTGTCGGTGAGCCGGATCATCCGCCGCTCATCGGCGGCAGGAAGGCCACCTCGCTGCGGGCTGTCAGCAGTATCTCGCCGCGTACGATGGCTTGATCAACGGCGACCTGGACGCCCTTGCCGTTCAGCGCTTCGCCGAGATGAGCATCCTCGCTGAGGAGGAGCATTTTCAGCGCCGACACGCTCTCCGCCTCGATCTGGCGATCGCGCCAACCGGCCAGGTCGCTGAAGCGGCCGAACAGCAAAACCCGAGCCATCTCAGCCGCCGGTGGTGGACATGTGCCGCGTCACGGCAGGCTGTTTGCGGGCGATCTCGAAGTCATGACCCTTGGGCTTGCCCATGACCGCCTCGCGGATCACGCCGGTCAGGTCCGCGTCCGAGCCGCCTGCCCGCATCACGGCGCGCAGGTCGGTGGCGTCTTCCTGGCCCAGGCAGGTGTGCAGGGTGCCGGTGCAAGTCAGGCGCACGCGGTTGCAGGTCTCACAGAAATTGTGGCTCATCGGCGTGATGAAGCCCAAACGCCCGCCGGTCTCCGCCACCCGAACATAACGTGCTGGCCCGCCGGTGGCATGGGCGATGTCGGTGAGGGTCCAGAAGCTCTCGAGTTCATGGCGGACATCCTTCAGCGACAGGTACTGATCGGTCCGGTCGGCATCGACCTCGCCCATCGGCATGGTCTCGATCAAGGTCAGGTCGCAGTCACGGCTATGCGCCCAGCGGACCAGGTCGGGTATCTCTGTGGCGTTGTCATCCTTCAGCGCGACGGCATTGATCTTGACCGCAAGGCCTACCGCCTGAGCCGCCGCAATCCCGGCCTGGACCTTGGCCAAGTCACCGCCCCGCGTGAGCGTACGGAACAGGTCGGGCTTCAGCGTGTCCATCGACACGTTGATCCGCCGCACGCCCGCCGCCGCCAGTCTGGGCGCGAACTGGGCTAACTGGGTGCCATTGGTGGTGAGGGTCAGTTCCTCGAGCGCGCCGGATTTGAGATGCCGCGACAGGCTCTCGACCAGCTCCATCATGCCCTTGCGGACTAGAGGCTCGCCACCGGTCAGCCGTAGTTTGCGCGTGCCCATGCCGATGAAGGCGGTGGCGATACGGTCCAGTTCCTCGAGGCTCAGCACTTCAGCCTTCGGCAGGAAGGTCATATGCTCGGCCATGCAATAGACACAGCGCAGGTCGCAGCGGTCCGTGACTGACAGCCGCAGATAGGTGACCTTACGACCGAAACCGTCGATCAAGGGCTTGGGTGCGGTCGTGGCATGGTCGTCGTAAGGCGTCATCGTGATCGCAAGATAGGGGGGATTTCGCGTTGGCGACAGAGGCCAGGTTCGCCGCCATCGTTCTGGCCGCCGGTTCCGCCTCCAGATTCGGCGGCGGCAAGCTGCTGGCGGACTGGAATGGTGCGCCGCTGTTGTACGCTGCGCTGGCCGCCGCGAAGGTGTCGCCGGTGGACGAGGTGATTGTCGTGACGGGCGCAGACAGCCAGGCCGTGGCCGCGATTGTTCGGACGTTTGATCCGGCATTCCGACTGGTCCATGCGGCGGAATATGCCGAGGGGATGGCAGCTTCGTTGCGTGCCGGCGTGGCGGCGCTTTCGCCGGAAATCGCGGCCACGTTCGTGTTTCTTGGCGACATGCCGCGTGTTCCTCATTCAGTGCTGAGGCCGCTCGCCGAAGCCGTACACAGAGGTGCGCCAGCCGCCATCCCAATGTTTGCAGGTCGACGGGGCAATCCGGTGGTGCTGGGTCGAGATCTCTTCGCTGAGGTGGCCCAACTGCGCGGGGATGTCGGCGCGCGCCCGATTCTGGAACGCCTGGACTCCGCCCTGGCTAAGATCGTTGCGTCCGATGATGGGGTCCTCTTCGATATCGACACGCGGACCGATCTCACGACGTCTGGCCGCTGCTAGGGCACAGGGTCTCTCGACTCTTGAGGCCCGGCCATGGCATCCAGAAGCCTGACGCTGCCCGACCAGAGGCGCACACCACATACCGGGAGTTCGAGCCATGTCCGACTACACGCCGCCGAAGGTCTGGACCTGGAACAAGGAGAGCGGGGGTCGGTTCGCCGCGATCAATCGCCCGATCGCTGGCCCGACCGAAGACAAGGACCTGCCGATCGGCAAACACCCGATGCAGCTGTATTCGCTGGGCACCCCTAACGGCGTAAAAGTGACGGTGATGCTGGAGGAACTACTGGCGCTGGGCCATGCGGGTGCGGAATACGACGCCTGGCTGATCAACATCGGCAAGGGCGATCAGTTCGGCTCCGGCTTTGTCTCGATCAATCCAAATTCCAAGATCCCGGCCCTGATGGATCGGTCGGGTCCGACGCCGATCCGGGTTTTTGAGAGCGGCGCAATCCTGATTCACTTGGCGGAGAAGTTCGCCGAATTCTTGCCCACTGAACCGGCGGCGCGGGCGGAATGCCTGTCCTGGCTGATGTGGTTGATGGGTTCAGCGCCCTATCTGGGCGGCGGATTTGGGCACTTCTACGCCTATGCGCCGACCAAGATTGAATACGCCATTGATCGCTTCGCCATGGAGGTGAAGCGCCAGCTCGACGTGCTGGACCGCCGGCTTGGCGAGAGTGAATATCTCGGCGGCGACGCCTACACGATCGCCGACATGGCGGTTTGGCCCTGGTATGGCGGCCTGGCTAAGGGCTTGCTCTATGAGTCAGGCGAGTTCCTCAGCGTTGCCGACTATAAGAATGTCATCCGTTGGACCGACCAGATTGGCGAGCGACCCGCGGTGAAACGTGGGCGGATGGTGAATCGGGCGATGGGCGACCCCGCCAGTCAGCTGTTGGAACGCCACGACGCCAGTGATTTCGATCTCAGGACCCAGGACAAGACTGCTCCGGCCACCTGACAGCAGCTCCAACAAGAGGGGGAACGACCATGAGTGACACTGTGCAAGTCACCGATGCCGGCCACGTCCGGACGATCACACTGAATAGGCCGCGCAACAAGAACGCCATCTCGACCGAGTTGGCCTGGGCGGTCATCGGGGCGGTGGATGCTGCGGCGCTGGACGACAACGTCTGGGTGGTGGCGATCACGGGCACAGGCGATGCCTTCTGCGCGGGCCTGGACTTGAGCGGCCCGCCGGTGGTCACGCCGATGACGCGCATGGCGGCGCAGTTGGACGATATCGGCTGGGTCGGCCAGTTCCTGCTGGCGATCCGCAAGCGCTGCGACAAGCCGGTGGTGGGCGGGATCAATGGCGTAGCAGTGGGTGCGGGCTTGGGCCTCGCCATGGCGACGGACGTAAGGCTAATCGCCTCCAGCGCTCGGCTGATGGCGGGCTACACGCGGATCGGCGGTTCGCCCGACGCGGGTCTGACCATCACTCTACCGCAAGCTATGGGGTATGAGCCGGCCATGCGTTTCATGATGGAGAACCGCACGGTGACGGGCGCGGAAGCCGTGACATTGGGCATGGCTGGCGAGGTCGTGGACGATGCGGCATTTGCCGAGCGCTTGGCCGCCTACTGTCAAGAGCTGTGCGCCTGGTCGCCCATAACGCTGCGACTGCTCAAGCGGGGTATGGCGCGTTCGATGGAGAGCACCGACATGGAGTCTCAGCTGCGTTACGAGGTCTCCAACATCCGCACCGCCTTTTCCAGCGATGACGCTAAGGAAGCGCGTAAGGCCTTCTTCGAGAAGCGTGCGCCGGTGTTCACCGGGCGATAGGGCGCGGTCTCTCTATCGCGGGCGGTGGATCTGGGCGGACTCTGCGGCCAGGCTTTTGATCTCTTCGATGGCCCGGGCCGCCGCAGTTTTGAGCGCGCTCAGGTGGGCTTTGTCCAGCGGACTGGCCGCCAGGCAAAGGCGCGTCCCGCGATCTGCCTGGGCGATCTCGAAGGTCTCAGAGAACACAGGCCGTGGCTGATATCGGAGTCCGACGAATGTCTGCTTCCTGGTGGGACACCCGCGACTCTGTTTGACCCATTGCGGACGTTCCAGGCACTAGCCTATTTTTGCTCTGGAGATAAGCACCGCTGATGGGGACCTTTAGGCGGAGATTACGAGTTGAACGATGAAACCTAGGCTCAGGACCTATTAAGTGGATTCCCAAGGCTGAGATGGTCTGATTCACTGGCGACGCATGGAGGTGTCGTCATGAGTGATTTGGTCTGGTTGTCGCAGGCGCAGATGCGCCGGATTGAGCCGTATTTTCCATTGTCGCACGGGGTTGCCCGGG
>JAYTWT010000138.1:0-7251 GCA_043743295.1 Alphaproteobacteria bacterium
GCTCAGATCTTCGTTGTCGACTACAATGCCGAGATGATCGCCGCCGGTCGTGAGCGGGGCGGCATGCCCGAGATCACCTGGACCGTGGGCGACGCCCAGCGTCTTCCGCTGCCGCACGCCAGCGCCGACGCCTATGTCATCAGTTTCGGCATTCGCAATGTCACCGACATCCCAGCAGCACTGCGTGAGGCGCGGCGGGTTCTAAAGCCCAGCGGCCGGTTCCTGTGCCTAGAGTTTTCTCGGCCCGTGACCGAGGCTCTGCGCAAGGCCTATGACGCCTATTCCTTCGCTGTGATCCCAGAGATCGGCGCGCGCGTGGCCAAGGATCGGGCGTCGTACCAATATCTGGTGGAGAGTATCCGCCGCTTCCCAGACCAGCAGGCCTTTGCCGCGATGATCCGAGAGGCTGGTTTCAGCCAAGTGGGCTGGACCAACTTCACGGCAGGCGTCGCGGCGATGCATTGCGGACGAGCTGTCTAGACGTCCATGGCCTCACTCAGTGCCTATCTGCGGCTGCTCGGCGCCGGTTGGACGCTGGTTCGACATGATGCCCTGCTGCCGCGCGAGCTAGACGCCTACTATCCAGCGGGCCTGAAGCCCATCGCCAGGGCGCTGCGCGTGTTTGCGGCCGATACGACGGGGCGGCCAGGCGAACGTTTGGCACGGGCGCTCGAAGGCCTTGGGCCGGTGGCGATCAAGCTGGGGCAGTTCCTGTCGACGCGCGGCGACATTTTCGGACGCGCGTTCGCAGAAGACCTGGGCCGACTGAAAGACCGCCTCCCGGCGTTTCCCTCCAGCGTGGCGCGCGCCGAGGTGGCGCGGGAGTTGGGCAAGCCGATCGAGGCGGTGTTCTTGCAGTTCGGCGAGCCGGTCGCAGCCGCATCGTTGGCCCAGGCGCATGATGCCATACTGCTCGATGGCCGCCGGGTTGCCGTCAAGGTACTCCGGCCAGACATCGAGCGCCGCGTCGCCGAGGACTCCGAGGTGCTGGAGCTTGTGGGGGACCTGATCGCTCGCTGGGTTCCTCTGTCCCGGAGGTTAGAGCCGCAGGCGTTCGCGGCAACCGTGGTTCGAGCCACGCAGTTGGAGTTGGACCTACGGCTGGAGGCGGCCGGTGCCGACGAACTGGCGGAGGTGATGGCCAAGGATGCCTATATGTCCGCGCCGAAGGTCATCTGGGAGGGCGTGGGCAAACGCTGTCTGACGATGGCATGGGCGGAGGGCATGCCCCTGTCCGACGAGACAGCCCTGAATCAGCCGGGGCTGGATCGCAAGGCCCTGGCCGACAACCTGACGCGAGCGTTTCTGGCACAGGCGCTGGACCACGGCGTCTTTCACGCCGACCTGCACGAAGGCAATCTGTTCGCGGCGGTTCCGGACCGGATCATCGCGGTGGATTTCGGCATTGTCGGGCGGCTGGGAACGACCGAGCGACGCTATCTCGCCGAAATCCTCTGGGGTTTCCTGAACCGGGATTACCCAAGGGTTGCCCAGGTCCACTTCGACGCGGGATATGTTCCCACACACCACAGTGTTTCGGCTTTTGCACAGGCTTTGCGCGCGGTCGGCGAGCCCGTGTTTGGGCAACGTGCAAGTGGCGTCGCTATGAGCCGCGTGCTGACCCAGCTTTTTGAGATCACCGCCCTTTACGACATGCGGCTACGACCGGAGTTGGTGCTGTTGCAAAAAACCATGGTCACCGTCGAGGGGGTCGCGCGCCGGATCGACCCGGAGCACGACATCTGGGGCGCATCCCAGCCCGTGGTGCGGCGTTGGATCGCCCGAGAACTGTCGCCGATCAGCCGCGTTAAGCAACTGGCCGGCGATGCAGAAACGGCCTTGCGCAACATTGCACGGATGGCCGCGCCGCCACCGACAGCCAAGCCACCGACGACCCGATCACTGCCCGCTATCCTGTGGTTCGCGCTGGGCGCCGCCGTGGCAGGCCTGGCGTTCCTCGGCGGGCGGCTCCTGGGTTAGCCGTTGTCATCGGCCCGGTTGCGACGGGCCGTTTGGCTTTTGGCCTCCCGCGCTTTCTGTTGTTCCCAATAGGACATGCCGCCGTCGGGCTTGAACATGGTGCGCGGTGCCCCGGCCTTGCTGGCCACGGCGAATACATTGCCGCGCGGATCGTAGAACAGCTTGTCGCCGTTGTTGCGTACCAGGGTCTGTGTGCCCTTGGGCGGGCTGGTGACGAAGTTGTGCGCCTTGTCCACGAATTCATTGATCGTACCCGCGCCGAACGCCTCGCCGTTGCGCGCGAACGCCCGCTCAGCGTTCTCCTGGGCGGAGAACTTGCGGCTAGCGGACCACATCGGCTTGCCGTCCACCAGCTTCACCGGATCCTTGCGATGATCAGCCTGCGGCGCATCCGCATAGGCCGACGCATCTGAATAGGTCGAAGGTGCTGACGCCCCGGCACTGGACGCCATTTGCGTTCCGGCAGCCTGTTTCTGGCTGACGGCCGACGGGCCGTTGTCGCAAGCAGCGAGGGCGAGGGCCGCAGCCCCAAGCCATAGTGAAATTCCCGGTCTGGTCACGTTCATTCTCCGGCAAAGGTTTCTTCTGGAACAAAGAATGAACACACAGTCGCGGGTTTGTCGAGTCCCCTTTATGGCCTATGAACGCCCCTCTTTTTACGGGGCGCTGGGTCTTGGACGAGAAGCGAGTACTCCTGATCGTCGGTGGCGGTGTCGCCGCCTACAAGGCGCTGGAACTGACGCGGCGGCTACGCAAGGCGGGCATTGGCGTGCGACCGATCCTGACAGCCGCGGGCGCTGAGTTCGTGACACCTTTGAGCCTCGCGGCCTTAGCGGAAGACAAAGTCTACTCCGACCTCTTCGCCCTCACGGACGAGACGGAGATGGGCCACATCCAGCTCAGTCGGTCCGCCGACCTGGTCGTGGTGGTGCCAGCGACCGCCGACCTGATGGCCAAGGCGGCAAATGGCCTGGCGAACGATCTGGCCTCCACCACCCTGTTGGCGACGGACAAACCAGTTCTGATGGCCCCGGCCATGAACGTGCGAATGTGGGATCACGCCGCGACACGCCGCAATGTCGAGCGACTGCGCGTGGACGGTGTCGAATTCGTTGGGCCGGACGACGGCGCCATGGCTTGCGGGGAATTTGGTCCTGGACGTATGGCAGAGCCGGAGGCGATATTCGCCGCGATCATGACGCGGCTGTCGGGGCCAGAAGCCCGGTCGCTGAGCGGCCGCCGCGCCCTGATCACCGCCGGCCCGACCGCGGAACCCATCGATCCCGTCCGTCTGATCACCAATCGCTCGTCCGGCAAGCAGGGCTACGCCATCGCCGCTGCGCTGGCCGCCTTAGGGGCAGACGTAACTCTGGTCAGCGGCCCGACCGCCCTGCCGGCACCCCAAGGCGTGCGCCGGGTCAACGTTGAGACGGCCCGTCAGATGTTGGCAGCGTGTGAAGCGACCTTGCCCACCGATATTGCCGTCTGCGTGGCCGCGGTTGCAGACTGGCGCCCAGAAACGGTAGGCGAGCGGAAGATCAAAAAAGACGGCAGTGCTCCGCCGCCACTGGCGATGGTCGAGAACCCTGACATCCTGGCGACCCTGGCGAAGGCGGCTCTGCGGCCCAAGCTTGTGGTCGGCTTTGCCGCTGAGACCCACGATCTGGAGCTCCACGCCAAGGCCAAGTTGGCCCGCAAGGGCTGTGACTGGATTGTTGCCAACGATGTCAGTATCGCGGGCACAATGGGGGGCGATGACAATGCCGTCGCCATCGTGTCGCAATCGGGGATCGAACGATGGGACCGGATGCCCAAGGGCGATGTGGCCCGCAAGCTCGCCGCCCGAATCGCCGACCATTTCGTCTAACGGAGCGCCCGTGCCCGGCCCAAAAGTTCCAATCGCCCGCCTACCGCATGGCGCGGGCATGCCCCTACCGACCTATGAGACAGCCCAGGCCGCCGGTATGGACCTGCGCGCTGCCGTTCCGGAAACGGAGCCGCTGACCCTGCGGTCGGGCGATCGATTTGCGGTGCCCACAGGATTGGCTTTTGCTCTACCGCCAGGGTTCGAGGGTCAGGTGCGACCGCGCTCGGGCCTAGCGTTCAAATGCGGGATCACCTGTCTCAATAGTCCCGGCACGATCGACGCCGACTATCGCGGCGAGGTGAAGGTGATCCTGATCAACCATGGACCTGATGATTTCGTGATCCGGCGCGGCGACCGCATCGCACAGCTTGTGGTCGCGCCGGTCGTTCAGGCGACCTGGATTGAAGTCACAGACCTAGACGAGACCGCGCGTGGGGTCGGCGGCTTCGGGTCTACGGGAACAGGTTGACCCGAGCGCTCAGCACCAACGAGGGTTCAGTGCACGCTGCCGCGCAGGGTCTCGATTTCTTCCTTTAGTCGCAGTTTCTGTCGCTTGAGTTGCCGCAGTCTCAGATCGTCCGAACTCGGTCGGCGCATTTCATCTCGAATCGCTTGTTCCAAAGATTGGTGGCGGGATCCGAGTTCCCGAATCCGGGCATCGAGGGCCATGTGAGCGAACCTCCTCAAGGTTGGACGCCCAGCATTAAACGCCTGGTTTCGGCGACTGTCAGATCACATATGCTTGCACTCGCTCGGATGCGCATTAGGTCCGGATAAGACAGTTGGGGATTTCTGAATGACGAAGCCTGAGACACCCCGCCTCGTCGTCGGAATTTCCGGGGCTTCGGGCGTTGTCTATGGGCTTCGCGTTCTGGATGCATGCCGGGAGCTTGGGGTCGAAAGTCATCTGGTGATGAGCCGCTCGTCGGTTCTCACTCTGACCCAGGAAACCGAACTCTCTGTCGCCGATCTCCAGGCGCACGCGGACATTGTGCACAAGGTCGGCGACGTCGGGGCCTCGATTGCGTCTGGCTCGTTCCGGACTCTGGGGATGATCGTCGCGCCCTGCTCGGTTCGGACCATGAGTGAGATTGCCACGGGCGTGACGGCGTCCCTGATGACCCGCGCGGCGGATGTCGTGCTCAAGGAACGCCGGCCGCTGGTGCTGATGGTGCGTGAGACACCCCTTCATTTGGGGCACCTGCGAACGATGGTGCGGTTGACGGAGATGGGGGCAATCATCGCCCCACCGCTGCCAGCGTTCTACGCCAAGCCCAAAGATCTCGCCGAGATGGTCGATCAGTCGGTGGGCCGCGCGCTAGACCTGTTCGGCCTGACCTGGCGACCGGTCAAACGCTGGGGCGAGGATATCGGGCCTATGGCGCACGAGGCCTGACCCATGGCAATCTGGGACTGGATGCTTGAGGTCTATGCCCGTCCCGGCGCACCGCAGGCCTGCCTTTGCCTGCAGGACGATCACGGCCAGAACACTAGCTATCTGTTGTGGGCCATCTATTCGGGCACGCGTGATCCAGTGCTGGTGGCCAGAGCGGCGGCGGCGGCCCGCATGTGGGACAAACGGGCTCTGGTCCAGTTGCGTCAAGTCCGCCGCGCCCTGAAGCCTTCCGCGGCGCCCATCGGCGATGGGTCTCGGGAGGCTCTGCGTGAACAGGTCAAGGCGCTTGAGCTCGCCGCCGAGCGGTTGCTGATCGAGACCTTGGATGCCATGACCCCCGCCCGTAGTGACGCGACGCCGGCTGAGGCACTGGCGGCGGCGAGCAAGGCCTGGGGCGTTGACGTGCCTGCGGCGGCGCTCGCGGCTCTGGCTGTAGTTTTCGAATAGGATCTTGCCGACGATGGACTATTCGACCTTCACCGAAGAAGCGCTCACGCTCCGGCTTGCCGAGGTGCGTCAGGATCACGCCGATCTCGACTCAGCGATCCACGCCTTGACGGTTTCCAATGTGCCCGATTTGCTGGTCATCGGACGTCTGAAGCGCAAAAAGCTGGCCCTGAAGGATGAAATCGGCCGGATCCTGGATCACCTCAACCCGGATATTCTCGCGTAGGGGCCCCGTGTTAAAGGCCTATCCGGCCTTGCGCAGGCGTTTGGCGTTGAACATGGCCGCGTCGGCGTCCGCAAGGATGGCTTCGAGGTCAGCATCAGCAGTGATCTGGCGAACGCCGTAGCTTAACCGGATCGACGCGGCCTCTCCCGCGAACGTCAGAGGCTCACCCTCCAGGGCGTTGGCCAGGGTGGCCGCCTTGGCCTCTGCAGTTGCCTGATCGGTCTGAACCAGCACGACGGCGAATTCATCGCCGCCCATACGTCCGACGATGTCGCTCTCGCGAACACTGGCCGTGAGGCGCTCGGCGACAACCCGCAGCGCCGCATCACCCGCCGCGTGGCCGTGCCGGTCGTTGATCGCCTTAAACCCGTCGAGATCGAAATAGACCAGGCTGGCCGGTGCGCCATAGCGCTGGGCAAAGGTGCGCGCGCGACCTAGCTCGCGAAGAAAACCGCGCCGGTTCAAAAGCGGCGTCAGCGTGTCGCGATCCGCGAGGTCCTCCGCTTCCGCCAGACGGGCTTTGAGTTGGCCCACCTCGCGGCGTAAGGCGTCGAGCTCGCCGAGCAGGGTCTGAATCGCAGCCTGGACCAGGGGTGTCATCTCGGGCGCGGGAACGCCCAGAAAGGTGGCTGTGTCGGTGGGTTCCGAAGTCCCGACACTAGATACGTCAGCAGCGGCGGGCGAGCGCCGCCGGGTCGGCTGGAGCGGTTCGGTGCGTGCACCTGTGACTTTCATGGACCCGCCTGGAAAAGGTTAACGCCATAGGGCACCGACGCAGTTAAGGGATTCTAACCTTGGTCGGTTGTGCGCGCAAAGCCGGTGCCTATACTCAGCCCCTTTTCTCGGGCCCCTTTTCGGGGCTCGCACCTGAGGATCATCAGCACGCATGAGCGCGCCCGTCGCCATCATCATGGGCAGCCGGTCCGATTGGCCCGTTCTGCGCCACGCCGCCGAAATGCTGGACAGTCTCGGCGTCGGCTATGAGGCCAAGGTGGTCTCTGCCCACCGTACGCCGGACCGCATGTACGCCTTTGCCAAGGGCGCTAAGGTGGCAGGTTTCAAGGTGATCATCGCGGGCGCTGGGGGTGCGGCACACCTACCCGGCATGACCGCCTCGCTGACGGATCTACCTGTCCTTGGCGTGCCGATTGAATCTAAAGCGCTCAAAGGCATGGACAGCCTCCTGTCCATCGTCCAGATGCCGGGCGGAATACCCGTGGGCACGCTCGCGATCGGCGAACCAGGGGCAAAGAATGCCGGACTGCTGGCCGCGCGGATCCTGGCTCTTTCGGACGCCACTCTGGCCAAGCGGGTCGCCGACTTCGCCGCCGAACA
>JAYTWT010000139.1:0-3465 GCA_043743295.1 Alphaproteobacteria bacterium
CGAATTCGTGATTCCCGACCTCATGGGCGGGTCCGATACGCTGATGCTGGGCAAGGTGATTTGGACCGAGTTCTTCGCCAACCGAGACTGGCCCGCCGCCTCTGCCGTGGCCATCATCCTGTTGGTCACCTTGGTCATCCCGATCCTGATGTTCGAGCGTGGGCAGGCCAAGGTGCTGCGGTGAGTTCGAGCTCAAGCGATGCTCCCTCCTTTGGGGGAGCTCCGGCGAAGCCGGTGAGGGGGCTAGCGTCCACTGACCTTTCCGCGGTGGGCTGCAACCCCCTCCGGCCTTCGGCCACCTCCCCCAAAGTGGAGAGGACCGACCTATGAAACGCGGCCCCTCCGCCTTCAACATCGCCTCGGTCGCCATGGGCCTGATCTTCCTCTATGCGCCGATCCTCATCCTGATCGTCTATTCCTTCAACGCCAGCCGACTGGTCACGGTCTGGGGCGGGTTTTCCACGCGCTGGTATGCCGCCCTATTCCGCGACCAACAGATGCTAGACGCGGTCTGGGTCACACTCCGCGTGGGCGTCATCTCCGCCACCCTGGCCACAGCCCTAGGCGTCCTGGCCGCGCTGGCCCTAACGCGCGGTGGATTTCGGGGACGCACCCTATTCGCTGGCGGGCTCTATGCCACACTCGTGATGCCCGAGGTGATCCTGGGACTATCCCTATTGTTGTTATTCGTGGCCGCCGGAATTCCGCGCGGATTTTGGACCGTCACGCTCAGCCATACGACCCTGACATTGGCCTATGCGACGGTCGTCGTTCAGGCCCGCCTGCAGAGTTTTGATCGCAATCTCGAGGACGCCGCCAAGGACCTCGGCTGCGCGCCTTGGAAAGCGTTCCTGCTGGTGACCTTGCCAGTGATCGCCCCGGCCGTCGCGGCAGCCTGGATGCTGGCCTTCACGCTGTCGCTGGATGACTTGGTCATCGCCAGCTTCACGTCAGGCCCAGGCGCAACCACCCTACCCATGCGGCTCTACAGCCAGGTGAGATTGGGGGTCGATCCTAAGATCAACGCGGTTTCTACCCTGCTGATCGGACTGGTCGCGACCGGCGTGATCGCCGCCTACCTCATCCAGCAACGACGCGCCCGACACAGGTGACGGGGGCGTCGCGAGCGGCTCCACAGATAGCTACTGACCCATCTGCTACGCAGAACCGCTCGCGACCAACGTCTCCCCGGACGTCGCGTGCCGGATCGCCCTCCCGAAAGCAAACCCGGCCGCCGGAATCGCGAGCGTCCCATTCAGGCACGCAGATCCGACTTGCGAGTTGCACGTTGCAAGGCGCGGGCAAGGTCCGACGCGCCTCGACTCTAGACTTGAAAATTATACTGGGTTGCCGTACATTCTAGCCATGAGAACGCCGCTACACTCCGTTGCTGCGACCTCAGCTTTCGAAGCGTCTGCGAAGGCCTGCGGCATGGCGGAGGCTGAGATTGAGGCTGCGGTACTTTACATCGCCACCAACCCAGAAGCTGGCGATATGATCCCAGGTTCAGGCGGATGCCGCAAAGTCCGGGTCGCGGGTCGCGGGAAGGGTAAGTCAGGTGGCTATCGGGTCGTTACGTTATTCGGCGGCGGCCATATGCCCGTGGTCTTGCTGTGGGCGCTTTCGAAGGGCGAACGCTCAAACTTCTCCGACCGGGAGGTCGCGCAGATGAGGACAATGGCAAAGACGATTGTCGACACTTACCGGTCGCGTCGGCTGGGTTGAGACGGAAGAGACAGGGCAATGATCAAGAAGACAGCGTTTGAAGGGATTATGGAGGGGCTGACCGAGGCCTTGGATATTGCCGAAGGTCGCGCCCAACCGGCACGTCTATTTGTGCCGCAATCCGTAGACGTCCGAGCGATCCGGGCGCGGTTGGGATTGAGCCAGAGCGCGTTTGCGGCGCGCTTCGGCTTCAGCACAGGTGCGGTGCGAGACTGGGAACAGCAGCGACGCCAGCCCGAGGCCTCGGCCCGGGTTCTCCTTACCGTCATCGACAAGGAACCTGAAGCTGTAAGCCGGGCGCTGAAGGTGGCCTGAAGCGGAGGTATGCCATCGTTTTCGCTTGAGAAGGCTTGCCGAGCCGAAGCGTGCTCTGCACGCGAAGGCTGGTGCCGGATACAGGATTCGAACCCGTGACCTTCGGTTTACAAAACCGCTGCTCTACCAACTGAGCTAATCCGGCATCTTTAATGAAATCAGGGCATTAGATTTTATGTCGAGACCCGATGTGGCGATTGGGGCACACATGGGGCACAATCAGAGAGGTCTGGGTCTGATTTCAAGGGGAGCAATGCCACGTCGTCATTCTCGGAACAACCTGAAAGCGCCGCACCTGCCCGGCGCACATCTTCGCCCCTGGCACGTCAGATCAGCAGGAATGACCCCACCCCCATCAAAAGCCGGTGGCCCCCCTCGCGTGTCTGCCTCGGATGGCCGTGTGAAATTTTCCCGGTTTTGGCAGATGCGAGTGATCAGCCTCAACCTGAAGCCTCGTCACCTAGCGCGATCCGCAGTTTCGGCCGCCCCGCCGTTTGACGCTCCCTCGCCTTAGCGGCGAGCAAGGTTGCTCAGGCCGTTTCAATGTGGGCTAGGCGAAGGCCGTGGACTAGGCGGTGGTAGAGGGGTGCGCCATGAATGTCAGACTTGCTTTGATCGGGGCGGCAATTTCGGCAGCTATTCTCAACGCCATTCCGGTAGGCGCCGCCGAGGTAGTCACTCTGGATTTTGGTGACGGCACGGACTACGCTGAAGTCGGTACGTTCTACCAACCCGGCTTTGGCATTTCATTCACCAACGCGAAATTCAATCTCGCAGGCACATGGATCCGATCAACGGGGGGGCTTACTAGTGGGCCGCTGAGTATCACCCCCACCACAACAAGTGGGGACCAGCCAATTGATATTGGGTTCGACTTCGACGCTTCTGCAGTGACAATTTGGGCTATCCGTACTTGGGATGGCGCAGGACCGGCCAACCCCCGTTCCTATCTTACGATGACCGCGTTTGACGAATTCGACTCTTATCTCGGGAGATCCACATTTGGGCCAGGCTCCGGACTTGTGGAGGGCGCACACACCTACGCGGCACCACTGACGGTAGCTCGGGCAGGCATCCGACGCGTATCCCTCTCTGGCGACAATACGTTCCTTGGCATCTTGTTCGACGACCTGTCCGTCACGCCATCGTCACAAGCGCCGCCCGGCGTCCCCGAACCCTCAACATGGGCGATGATGATCGGGGGGTTCGGGCTAGTGGGAGCAATGATCCGTCGCCGACGTGTTGTGGTGATGAGCCGATCAGAAGCCGATGTAAGTAGGGACACACACTAGTTATTGTATTATATAGCGTTTTAGCGTCGAAAGTAGTACGTGTTGTCTAATTGATATCGCTCCGTAGTCCGAGTTTGTCTCATCCGACCTTGGCTATGGTTGTCTTCGTGGTCATGGCCGGGCTGAGGGAGCC
>JAYTWT010000140.1:0-3639 GCA_043743295.1 Alphaproteobacteria bacterium
CCCCGCGCCGCACGATCCTGTTCCTGGCGGTGACCGGGGAGGAGAAGGGCCTGCTGGGCTCGGAATATTTCGCCCGCAACCCAACGGTCGGTGCCAGCAAGCTTGTCGCCAACGTCAATCTAGACATGCCAATCTTGACCTACGACTTCCTGGACGTGGTGGCATTCGGTGCCGAGCGGTCCACCCTGGGCGAGGCGGTTCACCGCGCGGCGGCCAGCCAGGGCATCACGCTTTCACCTGACCCTATGCCGGAGGAGGGGCTGTTCACCCGCTCGGACCACTTCCGGTTCGTCGAGATGGGCATTCCGTCCACTTTCCTAATGACCGGCTTCCAGAACGGGGGAGAGGCCAAGTTTCGCGGGTTCCTGGCCCAGTGCTATCACAAGCCCTGCGACGACCTTTCCCAGCTGATCGACTATGCGGCGGGTGCCAAATTCGCGGCCATCAACTATGCGATCACCCGCGAACTGGCCGATCAGGACAAGCGCCCGCTCTGGAACAAGGGCGACTTCTTCGGCTTGAAGTTCGGCAAGCCGGGGGCGGTGGCGGAGTAATCGCAGCCAGTCGCTACGCTTGACGATGGGTTGGATCGGGATGATTCTAGCGCCATGGCAGATGGCGAAACGACCCTTAAGATTGAACTGACCCTAACTGACGTGGCGCTAGGGCATCTCAAGGCGCGAGCGGAAATGCTCGGCGTGACGCTGGATGCCGTCGCGGCAGAGGCTATCGAGCAACAATTGTTCGACTACGACGACTATGACTGGGGCCCCGACCCTGAACATGACCCCAGGACGGCGACGATTGACACGTTTGATCTGACCGGGCCGACCAACCCCGCTGAGGAGGTTTTGGCGCGATTTAGAGCGGAGCTGGAGAAGCGCTTCGCCGAAAGGCAGTGAAGGTCGTCTTTAGCCGGCGTGCCGAAAGCGATCTCATGGCGCAGATCAGTTGGCTTTCGGAACGCGCGCCAACGGCGGCGCGGCAGGCTGCGGATCAGATTGAAGCGGCGATTCAATTGATCGGAGATTTTCCTTTGGCTGCACCCTTGATGGGCCGAAGCTATCGTGAGTTGACCGTTCCCTTCGGACGCGATGGCTTCATGCTGCGATATCGGGTGGACGAGGGATTAGTCACGGTATTGCGCCTCTTTCATGGACGCCAGTCGCGAACGCCGGTGATCCCCTACCGCCAACCGTAGTTAAAACTCACGCTCACCCTCGGCGACTTGGCACGGTTGGGGGGCACCTCGTGGCGCAGCCAGCTTTCCCACAGGTAGAGCGTCCCGGCTTCAGGCTGTGGATAGATGAAAGTCTGCAGCGCCTCCAAGGCATCCGACCGCCGAGGCGGGGCGGCCATCATCAGTGGCAGACGTGGGTCCTCGAGTTTCAGCGGGCTGGCCCCAGGCGGCACCGCCACATAATAGGTGCCTGAGATCACGCTGTGCGGGTGGATGTGGCCCGAATGCGCTGCGCCAGGCTTCAGGATATTCACCCACAGGCTGTCTAGTTTGAGCCGCCCCGTACCCAGGTCGAACGCGAGCGCTTCCGCAAATACCTTCGCGTGGCGATCAATCCGGATCTTCAGGTCGCCAAACACGCTCATACGGCGCGGCAGGTCGTCCAGCGAGGCATAGGAGGTATAGCCGCCATACCCCTGCGCTCTACACCACGCGCGACCCGCCGCGTCTTCGTGGGCCAACCCCTCGCAAGCCTGCAAAATCTCGTCGTTGAAATTTTCGAAGCTGCGGTCCGTTGTAAGGCTCGTCTCGTAGATCTGGGTTGCAAAGAGCGTACGCAGCGTCATGCCGGCGAATTAGACCAGCCTCGCGGTTTGTCAAAGCGTCGAGCCTTCTGGCGCACAGCGCAAACCTTGTTTAGGCTAGGTCCAAACACGCGCGGCCTTTGCGAGGGCCGACGCTTTGGGGGAACGAAAAAATGATCAGGATTGTGGCAGCGCTTGCGGTGGTCGGGCTGGTGACAGCGGCCCCGACGGCGGTTCAAGCCCAGGCCAAGAAACCAACTGCTGCGGCCTATAAGGCGCCGCGCGGCCCGGACGGCAAACACCCCGACCTTAACGGTGTCTGGCAGACGATGAATGCCGCTGGATGGGACATCGAGCCGCATGCTGCCCGCGCGGCCTTACAACTGCGCCCCGGCCCGTTCGTGCCGGTGCCGGCCAAGGCGGTCGTGGCGCTGGGCGCGGTGGGGGCGGTGCCTGCCGGTCTTGGCATCGTCGAAGGTGGCGAAATCCCCTACACGGCCGACGCCAAGAAGACCCGCGACGCGAACCGCGCCGACTACCTCAACCTTGATCCTGAGGTGAAGTGCTACCTACCGGGCGTGCCCCGCGCCAACTACATGCATTTGCCGTTCCAGATCTTCCAGTCTGAGAAGTCGATGATCATCGCCTATGAGTACGCCGGTGCCGTGCGCAACGTACTGTTCACCGATCCCGGCCCGGCCCCGATCGACAGCTGGATGGGCCAGTCGGTGGCCAAATGGGACGGCGACACCCTGGTGGTCACGGTTAGCGGTATGAACGACCGCACTTGGTTCGATCGAGCGGGCAATCACCACTCCGACCAGATGAGCGTGGTAGAACGTTGGACGCCGACAGGTCCCGGCGTCGTGCGCTATGAGGCCACGATCACCGACGCTAACACTTTCACCAAGCCCTGGAAGCTGAGTTTCAATCTCTACAAGCGCCTAGGTGACGACGCACGCCTGAACCAGTTCAAGTGCGTCGAGTTCGTCGAAGAACTGATGTACGGTGACCTGCGCAAGGAACCGCTGAAGTAGCGATTATTCAGGCCCCGTTCAGGGGTAATTTCGGAATTGGTCTGCATCCGGCGTTGGAGGCGCGAGATGAACAAGAAAAATCTGATTATTGCAGGAGCTGCTGCGGCAGTCCTTAGTTTGGCTGCTGCTGGCGGGGCGGCTTGGGCGCACCACGCCTTCGCGGCGGAATTTGACGGCAAGGCTCCGGTCCTGCTGCGCGGCAAGGTTACGCGCGTGGAATGGATTAACCCGCACGCCTGGGTCCATGTCGCCAACGTGAACACCGATGGCACCACCACAGCCTGGATGGTCGAGGGCGGCACGCCCAACACCCTGTTGCGGTCAGGCATTGATCGCAACTCGTTGAAACCCGGGACCGAGATCATCGTCCGCGGCTATCAGTCCAAGGACAAGCTCTGCCGACCGGCCTGCAAGGCCAACGGTCGAGACGTGACTTTCCCCGATGGCAAGAAGCTGTTCATGGGCTCGTCGGGCACCGGTGCCCCAGTCGACGGGGCAGACGCCAGCGAGAAGAAGTAGTGACCTAAGGTTCAAACTTACCCGGGAAAAAGGGAGCCTCATGGCTCCCTTTTTTTGTTTTGACCTAGCGAGCCTGCAACCGGAGCAGCGAGTCCCGCATATCCTGGGCAAATCGGATGACACTTAGGTTCGCGCTGTAGGCTTGCCGGGCCTGCGTCATGCCGACCAGGCCGCTCACTGCGTCCGAAGTATCGTCATACCCCGAGCGAACGACCTGCGTGGCGGCCGCCTCAAATGACTGGGAAGCGGCCAACAGGCCATAACGGGCGGTCGAAATCGGATCCATCCCTCAACTCTGCACCACGAGCCCTTAAGTCAC
>JAYTWT010000141.1:0-4207 GCA_043743295.1 Alphaproteobacteria bacterium
AAGGCGCATCCGACCCAGAAGCCGGAGGCCCTGCTGCACCGCGTGATCATGGCCTCCACCAAGCCGGGCGATATCATCCTCGACCCGTTTTTCGGCACCGGCACCACCGGCGCGGTCGCCCGCAAACTAGGCCGCAAGTTCATCGGCATCGAACGCGACGAGGGCTACGCCAAGATCGCCGCCGACCGCATCGCCAAGGTCGTTCCGGCGACGGCGGATGAAATGCGGGTCACCACCTCCAAGAAATCAGAGCCGCGCGTGGCGTTCGGAAGCCTGGTCGAGGCGGGCCTGCTGCGCGCTGGCGACATGCTTTATGATCCTAAGGGGCGGCACTCGGCGCGGGTGCGCCTGGACGGCAGCCTGACCGTGGGCGAGTTCTCGGGTTCGATCCACAAGATGGGGGCCATGGTCCAGGCCCAGCCCGCCTGCAACGGTTGGACCTATTGGCACTTCAAGACCGATAAGGGTCTGGCCCCCATCGACATACTGCGCGCCAAGGTCCGCTCGCAGATGCCGGTTTAGGGACACGAACCCCCAAAAAATTAGCTCGTCATCACCGGGCTCTTGTCCCGGTGACCCATAAACACTGCGTCTGGCCGAATAGGGAATGAGCGTCGCCGCCGAGGACCATTCACAACCGCCTGTGTCTATGGATCACCGGGACAAGAGCCCGGCGATGACGAGCGAGAGGGTATTGATCCACAGCCAGCGTCAAACACCTTCGCCTCTGGACCCGGCGCCCGATCCCGGCCACCCTGATATTCGGAAATCGGGTTTGTCAGGGCCAGTATGATTGAGCGTCAGCCATGAACCCGCGCGTCTTCGTCCTGACCTTGTGCACCTTCGCATTCGGGTCTGCGGCCTTCATTTTTGCCGGACTGTTGGAGCCGATGGCGGCGGACCTGGGCGTCTCCACCGCCGTCGCGGGCCAGCTTCAGACCGCCTATGTCCTGACTTCGGCGCTATTGGGACCTGTTGCGGCCTGGGCGTTGGGCCGGCTGGATCGCAAGTTCGTGGTGATGGGCGGTCTCATCCTCAGCATCGCCCTGCACCTGGCCTGCAACATGGCGCCGAACTTCGAGACCCTTCTGGTGTTCCGGGCCCTGGCCGGACTGGCGGGCGCTATGTCGGGACCTGCCGCCAGCGTGGCCGCCGCCTCGCTGGTGCCGCCGGAACGGCGAGGTTCGGCCCTTGCCATGGTCTCCGGTGGCATGACCTTGGCTTTCGTCATCGGCATTCCCATCGGCAGCGTCGTGGGTTCGATCTTCGATTGGCGGGCCACCTTCCTGGTCGCCGCCGCGCTGTCGACCATCGCGCTGATCGGCGTCACCCTGTTCCTGCCGCGCGTGCCTGCGCCGCCCAAGCGGGATGGCGGTCGGCTGGAGATCACCGCCATCTGGCCGATCTACCTGACCAGCTTCCTGACCTTCGCCGCCAACATGACCATCAACCTCTACATCGCCCCGATTGTGCGCGTGGGCACCGGCGTGACCGGGGTCGGCGTCGCGGCGTTCCAGTCAATGATCGGGTTTGGCTCCATCGTCGGGCTCTGGTTGGGCGGCCGCGCCGCTGATCGGGGGGCTGGCAAAGCCTGGATCCTGCAAGGCATTGCCATTCAGTTCTGCGCCATGACCCTGCATTTTTCGGCGACCCATCACCTTCTGCCACCCGGCCTGGCCAGTGAGGTTCTGGTGGCGGCGGCGATCTTCCTGGCCGCTGCGGCCCTGTTCTCCATCTCGCCGGTCACCCAGTCGCGATTGATCCAGATGACTAACGGCGCGCCCGTCGCCTTGGCGCTGAACGGCTCCGTGTTCTCCATAGGGCAGGCCATGGGCGCGACGCTGGGCGGCGTCGCCCTGGCCAGCTACGGCGTGCCGGCGATCCCTGGCGCTGCGCTGATCATGTCGGCGGTCGGGTTCTCAACGCTGCTATTTGTCTTTCCCAACGGTAAGTCGAAGGGTGACTAGGAGGTTGAGGCTGGCGAAGGGGTCCGCCGATGGTCCGCTTGCTGGTGCCGATGAGGTGACTAGGTTCGATCTTTGAGGACATTTGGAATGTCTGCTGAAATGAAGTTGGAGCCGTTGCCGCGCGCACCTAGAAGCCCGCGACCAACGTGAATCAACTCTGGGTGCGCGCCGCTCGCCCTGCAGGAGAATCAGTTTGCGACACACTAAAGTCGCCGCTAACGGTAATTGTAGGGAGGCATTCCAAGTCCACTGCGCCACGTTTCGCGCAGCCACGGAGTGCGGGAGGATACAATGAAGAATATGATCTGGAATGGTGCCTTGGCGCTTCTCATTGGCGTATTCATCGTGCCATCAGCCGCCTTGGCGGCGCTGATCGTGGATACTGGCACGCCCATCGGCGGGGCAAATTGGTCACTTTACCGAACCGCCGATCCGGTCGCGGGTCAGAACTTGGCCGCGAGATTCACCTTGGCGGCGGCGACAAGTATTACTGACATCGAGGGCTATATCGGCGGCAACGGCGGCACCTTTACCATCAGTATCGCCACCGACGATCCCATGGGGCACACCCCGCAAGAAGTCGTCCCTGGCGACCTGCAGCAGGCGACTGCCGCAGCATCGGTAGGGGGCGTCTGGAGCGGCCTTCATGGACTCAGCTGGGCGCTGAGTCCTGGCAACTACTGGGCTATCTTCTCTGTGAACCCTGGTTTGGGCGATACGATGACCGGTGGCTTCATGCCCAATAACGCCCCCTCACCTACCGCCCTTGAGGCATACTTCTCCATTCCTGCATTCACATGGAACCGGGACGACAACCTCAATTTCGGCGTCCGCATCGCCGACAACAGCGTAACGCCGGGCGGCGTGCCGGAACCAGGAACCTGGGCAATGATGCTTTTCGGTTTCGGCGGCCTTGGCGCGGTGCTCCGACGCCGACGTGGTCAGGTAGCACCCGTCGCCTGATCCACCGAAAAGTCGCGCGACTAGACCCTCGGCCTCAAACGAGCGCCGAGGCTTTTCGTCTCTAGCATTTCGGCATCTGCCATGGACCGGAGTCCATCTACCTCGTTCGTGGCGATTCTTCGATTGTTGGTTGTGGCCCCTCCGTTACGTTCCAATTACCGGACCATGACGGCACCAATTGGACACCCGGTTCAAGCGCACCTAGCGCATGCAGGCTGATCAGAAGAGACTGTTCAACCCCGCCAGCGCCGCTTTCAGGAACACACTGGGCAGGGCGTCGAGGTCGCGGCGGGGGCTCCAGATCACGTCCGGAAAGGCTGTCTCGGCGCGCATCACCCGCAGCGCCAGGGTGAAGTGGGTGAAGACATGCTCGACCGCGCCAGCCTCGCGCCATGCGGCTGGGGTCGGCGCGACGGCCAGCGCCTCGGCATCGCTCCAGCGTTCAGTTCGCCAGTCGCTGGTCGGCAGGGCAAGCATTCCGCCCAGCAGTCCCTTCGGCGGGCGACGCACCAGCCCGATTTCGTCGCCTCGCGTCAGCAGATAGGCTACGCCGTGCCGGTGCGGACGTTCCGCCTTGGCAGTCTTACGGGGAAGGGTCTGCGGCGCGCCGCTCGCCAAACCGGCGCAGGCCTCAGAGATCGGGCAAATCCCGCACAGTGGTGTCTTCGGTTTGCAGACCGTGGCGCCGAGGTCCATCAGGGCCTGCGCCCAATCTCCGGGCCGGTCCTCCCTGACCAGGGTTTCGGCCAGCCGTTTCAGCTCCGGTTTGCTGGCGGGCACCAGGGCTTGCACGGCAAACAGACGGGCCATCACGCGCTCAACGTTGCCGTCAACCACATTGGTTGGCAGGCCGAACGCAATCGCCCCGACGGCAGCGGCTGTGTAGGGGCCAAGACCTGGTAGGCCGCGCAGGCCATCTTCAGTGTTCGGAAATACCCCGCCGTGATCGTTCGCTACAGCCCGCGCGCAGGCGAGCAGATTGCGGGCACGGGCGTAGTAGCCAAGCCCAGCCCAGGCGGCCATCACGTCGGCGTCTAGCGCGGACGCCAGATCGCTCACTGTCGGCCAACGGGCGGTGAAGGCCAGGAAGTAGGGTGTCGCGTGCGGCACCGTGGTCTGCTGCAGCATCACTTCCGATAGCCAGACGCGGTAGGGGTCGGCGCGGACGCCCGTTGTGTGCGGACCCACCCGCCAGGGCAGGGCGCGGGCGTTGGCATCGTACCAGGCGAGAAGTCGGGTGCGGAGCAGGTCGGGCGTCACCGCGGTGGCCTACCATC
>JAYTWT010000142.1:0-6876 GCA_043743295.1 Alphaproteobacteria bacterium
TCCGGTTCGGAGAGGCCCACGAGGTCAGCCGAAATCCAGTGTCGATCGATGGGCCTACGAAATCTCGGATGATCGCTGAACCCGTCCGGTCAGCATACCAAGCGTCTCGTAGCTCAGACTGAGCCAAAACCGGATCGCGATGGTTCTGGCGGGCACCACCACGTAGAAAGAAAACCTCAGAGTTTGGTAACGGGAATAATCCCACCCAAGCGGTGGATTTGACGTCCAAAGTAGTCGTCTCGGCCCCGACGGCGCTGCGGTAGGCGCGCAGCGTCGATAGCCATACGTGGATCACGGCGTGGGCTTGGCTGAGGCTGTCCAATTCGCAGACATAGAGCAACTCATCGCCGTTGCTCTTCCAGAACTCGGGGTCTGGAAGGTCGTGCGCGCCGCCATCCTTGAAGGCCTGTTGTTCCGAACGAAAAATGTGATCGAAGCTACTGTAGAAATTGAGAATTTCAGGACGCCATACGCGACAAGTCTGCTTGTGACGCGTGGATCCAACGAGATCAACGCTGAGAAACAATCGAAGACGCGGCATCAATCCCTCAGGAAACGCTTCGGGAAACGTTTGGCGTTGCGCGTTGAGAGCTGGAACGATTGCGGTCTGAAAAGTCACGCGTCACCAGTTGAAAACCTGATTTCATGGGTAGGCCAGCAGGTTTAATGGTCGAACTACGGAGACGGTTAATTTACAGGCTTCGGCATCCATCCGGTGTCGGTCGACGTAGGGCTGCATTCTGTCGGTGTGGAAGCTTCCGCCAGCGGTGAAACCAGATTATCTCCAATCCCATGAACACTGACGATGTCCTCGACGAATTCCGCGGTGCCGGAGCCCTGCGCGAAGGCCACTTCATCCTGGCTTCAGGCCGCCACAGCGCCATGTTCCTGCAGAAAAACTTGGTCTTCCAGTACGCCGACCGGACGGAGCGTCTCTGCAGGGCGCTAGCCGCGAAGATCGAGGCGCGGTTTGGCAAGCCGGATGTCATCGTCTCCCCGGCTGTGGGCGCGATCATCCCGGGGTATGAGACTGCCCGCTGGCTTGGTGTACCCTCGATGTTTGTTGAGCGTGAAGACGGCGGCTTCAAACTCCGACGCGCGTTTCGCATCGAGCCTGGCGCCAAGGTGGTGGTCATCGAGGATGTCATCACCACCGGTGGATCGTTCCGCGAGGCAGTGGTGCCTGTCGAGGCGGCGGGCGGCGTGATCCTCGGCTGCGCGTGCATCGTGGATCGCTCCGGCGGCAAGGCGGATGTTGGCTGGCCGTTGGTCGCGCTGGCGACCATGGACGTGCCGTCCTATGCGCTCGACGAAATTCCTCCCGAGCTCGCGGCCTTACCGGCGGAAGAGCCTGGGTCGAAGAGGCTGCGCGCATGACCCGCCTTCGTCTGGGTGTGAACATCGATCACGTGGCGACGGTTCGCAACGCGCGCGGCGAGGGGTATCCTGACCCCGTACGCGCCGCCGAGATGGCTCTGGCGGCGGGTGCTGACGGTATCACGGCCCACCTTCGAGAGGACCGCCGACACATCTCAGACGCCGATATCGACGCCTTGGCGCTGACCTGCCGCCGCCGTGGGCGACCGCTGAACTTCGAGTGTGCGGTCACCGCAGAAATGGAGACCATTGCCCTGGCCCATAAGCCAGCGGCGGCATGCTTAGTGCCGGAGCGGCGCGAGGAAGTGACGACTGAAGGCGGCCTGGATGTCGTGCGCGGCCACAACGCGATCGCGCCGGTGGTCCGGCGGCTGGTCGCAGCCGGCATCCGAGTATCGGCCTTCATCGATGCCGATGAGGCGCAGGTGCGCGCGGCCAAGGCCGTCGGAGCTCAGGTTATCGAGCTGCACACCGGTGCCTACTGTGAGGCCGTGCGCGAGCGGCGACCGCAGGCCGAGACGCTGCTTTCGAACCTGCGCGTGGTCGCGGCACAAGCCGCTGAGCTAGGCCTTGAGATCCATGCCGGTCACGGTATCGACTACGAGACCGTCCAACCCATCGCCGCGATCCCGCAACTCGCTGAGCTCAACATCGGCCACTTCCTGATCGGTGAGGCGATCTTCATCGGCCTCGGCCCCGCCATCCAACGTATGCGGGCGCTGATGGATGAAGCCCGTGCGGTGAAGGCGGCATGATCCTAGGCCTCGGTTCCGATCTCTCAGATATTCGGCGCATTCACGAGAGTCTGAATCGGTTCGGTGATCGCTTCAAAAACCGCGTCTTCACCGAACTGGAACGCACGCGCTCGGACCGCAAGCCCGACGCCGCTGCCAGCTACGCCAAGCGCTTCGCCGCTAAGGAGGCCTGCGCCAAGGCTCTGGGCACGGGGATGCGGCGCGGCGTGTTCTGGCGCGACATGGGCGTGATCAACATGCGCTCCGGCCAGCCGACCATGGCGCTCACCGGCGGGGCACTGGAGCGCCTGAAGGCCATCACGCCGGCGGGCATGCGCGCTGTCATCCACCTCAGCCTGACCGACGATCATCCCTACGCCCAGGCGTTTGTGATCATTGAGGCGTTGCCGGAGTAGGGTAGGGTTGCTCATCTCGTCTGGAGACCAATTGATGATCCAATTCGCACCGCCGCAGGGCTTTGTCGAAACGCCGCACCCGCCCGTCGCCCCGGTGGAGCAACTGGTCTCCCGCACCGAAGAGATCACGATCAATCGACCCCTTGCCGAGGTTCTAGCCTGCATCGACACCTTATCGCTGGCTGACTGGATCGCGCTGGACACCAGCTTACCGGGCGTTTTGGGGACCTATATGCTGGCGGGCGAGCGGTTCGACAAACCCGGCTCGCGCCACATGATCTTTCTGACCGACGGCTCGATCGCGATAGAGCAGGTACTCACCTACGCGCGGACCCCAACGCGCCACCATTTCAACTACGTGGTCTGGGGCTACACGAGCAAGGCCGCTAGGGCGCTGCGCTACGGTCTTGGCGACTTCATCTACAGCGACGCTGGGGATGGGCGCACACACGTGCGCTGGCTCTATTCGTTCGAGCTGCGTCGCGACCGCTTCCCGGGGTTCATGGGCCCGCTGTCAGGACCTCTGCTCAAGCTGGCGCTGCTCGACGGACCCTATGCAAAGTGGATGCGGGCGTCCCTGGCGCGGATCAAGGTCGCGGCAGAGGTTTAGGCTGCAATGGCGGCGCGGTAGGCGCCCAAGTCCCAACCCGGATAGCGCACCTGGGCGCGTGCGAGGGTCGTCGAGGTCCAGAACGGATCGCCCGGACGCTTCACCCCGAAACAAGCCAGCTGTTCGGGCGTCGCGTGGTCGAATATCCGGTGCCAGGGCTTTGCCTGGTGGAACGGCCAAGCGTGGTAACCAATGGCGTCATCGCCGGCCGCCTTGAAGCAGGCCATCACCGCATAGCGCCGGCCTTTTGGCGCAGTCATGTTGGTGCCGCGGTGATAGACGTCGATGCTGTAGGGAAAGATGCTGCCAGCGGGCCCCGCGGACGAGCGCTCATAGGACTTGAGTTGCGTTTGTAGCCGCGCCTGAACGTCAGGGTCGGGCGACAGGCTGGCTTCCGGTCCTGCGACCTGATCGCTGTCTGGTCGGGTCACGAAATGCGCCGGACCGTGGGCCTCGGTTACATCAGTAAAGTAGCACAGAATCGTCACCGCATTAAGGTGTGGCGCCTCGGACGGTACCGTCAGCGTGTGGTTGCCGAAGTCACAGTGAAACGGCTGATCGTAGTCCGCATCGCCGGTGAACTTTGCCCAAGCCTGGCACTGATAGAGGTGCACGTCTTGCGTCCGCAGCGCGGCTTTGGCGAACGCGATCAAAGCGGGATGAACGCCGATTAGATTCAAGGCCGCAGAGCAGTCGAACGGAACAGCTTCGAAGGTTTTGAACTGGGCCGCGTTGAACCGCCCAATCTCGCCATCCTTCTTCTTGTTGAGCCCTTCATCGGCCCCGCGGGAACGCCCGAACACGGCTTCGAAATCAGCGCAGACGGCGGCTACTTCATCTGGTGTGAAGAACGCGGGGATCACCGTACCGCCGTCGCGGCGCCAAGCGGAGAGGTCCTCTTCGGTGAAGCGCGCGGTCATTTGCAGGTCCTGGCGATACAGTGGCGACTATAGTCAGCGCGCCATCGACGCGCCAAGGCTTAGCCCGTCATCTGTTTAGGGTCGTAGTGAAACGTCTCGCGCCAGATCTTCCGGTCCCGCCAGGTTTGCCAGGCAACCTCTTCGAGGCTCCGCTTGGCTCCGGCTTTAGATGTGAAGGTGAAACGCCAATGGATCGCTACGGTGTCACCTCGGATCATTGGCGGGTCTAGGAGTTCGGTTTCAACATGAGCAGAACGCGCCAACGCAGCGGCCTCATGGGCCATCAAGACCTCGCGACCGATGCGGGGATCGCCCTGGTTTTCCTGCATTGAGGCCTCATCGGCATACCATTGGGCAATGGCACCGACATGGTCGCCGCTCACGACCTGCGCCACAAAGGCATCCACGTCCGCATGGGTAGGCATTCAGTCTCCTTTAGCGCCTGGCGCGCATTCTCGCCGCTAGGACCGGCCAGAACGTATTGAGCGCCAATCCGCTCAAGACAAACGCTGCGGCGATTAGTTTTGTCGGCGTCAAGCTTTCTCCCAGCAAGAGCGCCGATGCGCCCATCCCGAACACCGGTACCATCAGGGCAAGTGGGGCGATGGTGGTCGCCGGATACCGGGCCAACAGCCATCCCCAGGCCGTATAGCCAAAGATTGTATTGCCGATCGATTGCCACAGCACGGCGGCCCAGGCGGCGGGGCTGGCGTTCGTTACGGCGTGGGCGACCGCTGGCCACCCTTCGCTGATCAGCGCCAGGGCGAACAATGGCGGCGCTGAAAAGACGCTCGCCCAGACCACATAGGCCAACATGCTGGGTGCCTGAGCCCGGCGTTGAACCGTGTTCCCACCAGCCCAGCTCACGGCGGCAATCAGCACGAGGGTGATCCCGAGCGCCGTCACTTCCGCTGTCATATGGGTCATCAGCCAGGCAAGACCCGCCGCCGCCAACGCAAGCGCCGTGATCTGGAACGGCCTTACCCGCTCGCCGGCTAACAGCATGGCCAGCCCGATTGTGAAAAACGCCTGGGTCTGCACGACCAGGCTGGCGAGGCCTGGCGATATCCAGTGGGTCATCGCGATGTAGAGCATCCCGAACTGGCCCACACCGATGAGCATCCCGTAGGCGGCCAAATTCCAGATCGGGACGGTCGGGCGTTTCAGGAAAAATATTGCCGGCAACACCGCGAATGCGAACCTCAGTGCCGCAAAGGTGAGCGGCGGAAAGTCTGCCAGGCCCCACTTGATAACCACGAAATTGGTGCCCCAGACCGCTACCACGGCCAAAGCAAGTAGCAGGTGAAGCGGGGGGAGGGCGGCGCGAGTCATCGTGGTCTAGATAGGCCGAACCGGCGGTTCATCCCATGACCAGTTGCCAGGTTCCGGCCCTCTTGCGAGTCCGGGTTGACCGGTCCCGATCTTGCCGATCACGTAGGGACCAGATAGGCAGACGCCGCTCTGATCCCTCGGAGCCGATAAGGAAGTCCCATGAGCGAGAGCGCAAGCAGCGAGCCTAAGTCGGGCGGGGTCGTCGATGAGATCGTCGAGGTCGTGAAGACCGTTGTCTATGCACTGTTGATCGCGCTCTTCCTGCGCGTGCTATTTTTCCAGCCGTTCACGATCCCCTCGGCTTCGATGGAGCCGAACCTCTATGAAGGCGACTACATTATCGTCTCCAAGTTCAGCTATGGCTACTCGCGTCACTCGATCCCGTTCAGCCCACACATTTTTTCGGGCCGTATTCTGGAGAGTAAGGCGCGGCGGGGCGACATCGTGGTGTTCAAACTGCCGAGCGATGGTCGCACCGACTACATCAAGCGGGTGGTCGGCGTCGCCGGGGACAAGATTCAGGTTCGCGACGGCCTGCTCTATGTGAATGAGAAGCTCATTCAACGCGTGCCTATGTCGCCGGTGAAGAGCGCCAACGAATATGGCCAAACCAATGAAGTCGCTCGCTTCGAGGAGCGCCTGGATAGCGGCAAGGTCTACGACACTCAGGACTTCGGCACCGACCAGCCGTTGGATAACACTCGCGTGTTCGAGGTGCCGGAGGGCAACTATTTCATGATGGGCGATAACCGCGACAACTCCTCCGACAGCCGGGTCAATCCTCTCGAAGGCGGCGTCGGTATGGTTCCAGCGGAAAACCTGGTGGGTAAGGCGCAGATTATCCTCTTGTCCTGGAAACCCAAGGCGTCGATCTTCCTGCCCTGGACCTGGGTTCTGGACGCGCGGCCCAGCCGGTTCTTCAAGCTCCTGAAATGAACACGCGCATCGCGGCGATCGAGGAGCTCGAACGCCGTATCGGCCACACCTTCGTTGATCGCGACCTCTTGGAGCGTGCGCTCACCCACGCAAGCGTCGGCGATGGGGCCCGCGCGGTGCGCCACAACGAGCGGCTAGAGTTTTTGGGCGACAGAGTACTGAATCTGTGTGCGGCTGAGCGGCTAATGGCCATGGATCCTGACAGCCGGGAGGGCGACCTTTCGCGCCGTATGGCCAGTTTGGTGAACTACCACGCCTGCGCGCGGGCGGCGCACCGGGTCGGCCTACCGTCAGCTCTCCGCCTCTCGGCCAGTGCCACCAAGATCGGCGCGCGCCAATCGGATGCGGTGCTGGGCGATGCCTGCGAGGCCCTGATCGCCGCCCTTTACATCGACGGGGGACTGGAGACCGCCAAAGCGTTCTTCGAGAAATTCTGGACGGAGGAGTTCGAGCACGTCGACGCACCGCGCTCAAAGGACCCCAAGACCCAGCTCCAGGAATGGGCGCAAGGCCTGGGCCTGCCGCTACCCGCGTATGAGATCGTCGGTCGC
>JAYTWT010000143.1:0-14594 GCA_043743295.1 Alphaproteobacteria bacterium
TTTCCAGCCTTGCGCGATCAGGTGGCGGACCACCTCGGCGCGTTGGCGTGCGAGGTCCGAGCTCTCATCACCACGACCATAGGCGATGCGGACGATGGACGGCCGCGCCTTCAGGTTCTCCGGCAGGGCCTCAATCTGGGCGCGCCAGGCGGGGAGCAACTCGGTCTTGCCAGCTTCGAAGGCGGCAGACGCCAGTTCGACCCGGACCACGCGATGGACGGTGGCGCCGAAGTTGAGCTTGACCATCTTGCCGCGCGTGACCCGCACGTCGCGCGGGTTTTCCGTCGTAACGCGGAAGCCGCTGGGCAAGGTGCGCTCGTCCAGCTTCATCACGAAGTTCGAGCCGCGATCCGGATTGGGCACCGCCGGGCAAGGCACGTGGAAGCGGCCCTCGGCATCGCTGGTGACCAGCAAGCCATCCGGAGTGGCCATGCGAACGGCGGGGATGCCGGGTTCGCCCTCATCCTGGTAGCCGTTGGCGTTGCGGTCATCGAACACCTTGCCGATGATATCGGGGCAATCGAAGGTCGGGTCGGGCACGATGCGGACGGTGGCGGTGGCAACGTTCGACAGCGTCGAACCCGTCGTTCCGGCCACGAACGCGCGGTTCAGGTAGTCGCCGTCACCGACCCCGGACCCCACCACCAGCAGCAGGGTGTAGGTGTTCTTCTGTTTCGGCGCGAAGGTCTCGACGGGCCAGGTGACCACGCCGTTGATGACGGTGGGCACAACCTTGACGCCGTTCCGTGAGGCAGTGCCGTCGCGATATTTGAACCCAGGCGGCAGTTGGTCGCGGACCCGGACACTCACCAGCGGGACGGTCAGGCTGTTGGTTGCGGTGATCGTGTAGGGCACCAGGGTGCCGCGCGCGACCGTCACCAGAGGCGTGGTCTTCGTCACCTGCAGGATGCCCGCGCCTAGGATCGGATCCAGCGGAATGTGGTTGTTGAGGATCGGGGCCGAGCCACCGTTGGTGATCACGAAAGTGAAGAAGTACTGGGTCGTGGTCGCCCCACCGGGCACAAGGCCCGGACAGGTGGCCGGGTTGGTTTGCAGCGTGACCGAGGCGCCAGGCGCAAAGTCAGTCGACTGGATCAGCGCCGGATTGGGATTCAGACCCACGGTCAGGGTGTTGGTGCAGGGCGGCAGGCTGGTCGACGGCGCGGGCAGGAACCCGGTCGGTGCGGTTACGGTCAGGGTGTAGGTTCCCGACGGGAAGTTGTTCTGCAGCAAGAACTGGTAGAGGCCGTCCGTCCCCACCACCTGAGTAACGGCTGGACCGCCGCCGACCAGATGGGTGACGGGATTGAACCCTGGCGGACCACTGATCACCACGACGGCGCCCGGCACCGGCTGGCGGGTCACGGAGTTGTAGACCACACCGGCAGGATCCAGCGGCAGGTTCTGTTCCACGACGCGGTCGGCCGAGGTCAGGGTGATGTTGAGAATCTGACCGCCGGTCGGTGGCACCGTGCCGCGGTTGTCGCCTGAGGTCGGCACCGCCGGCAGGCTATTGCCGTCCTTGGAGAAGGTGATCGAGAAGCCAGGGCCGATCGGCAGGCCCGAGACCTCATAGCCGGGGCAATGCAGGTTATCGAACTGGTAGAATCCGGTCGCGTCCGTCGTCGTGGTGCAGATCGGGGTTCCGTTCTGGCGCAGTACGACCGTCCAGCCGGACTGACCGTCCATGCTGCCATTGGTGGGGCGCACACGGGTGTGGTTGCGGTCGAGATAGACATAGCCGTTGATGATCGGCGGCTTCAGCTGCGGGATCGCGATCTCACCGAAACGATAGTCAGTCAGGGTCACACCGGGCGGCAGGACCACGCCGTCGATACGGTCATCGTCGCTGACCCCGATGGGTTTACGGCTGGTGGCCGATCCGGGATTGCCCCCGGCAATGGAGGTGCGACCGTCGGTGAAGCCTGCGGGTTGTACCTCGGTGATCCGATAGCCAGCGGCATTGCTGGCCGGCACATCGAAGCGGAAGGCCCCGTCCGCGCCGGTGACCTGGACCACCGAAACGCTCGCACCGGTTTCGTCGACGCCGGTTAAACGGACGGTGACGTTCGGAATGGCCGCCTCGCCCGGATCGCGGACGCCATTGTTGTTGGTGTCCACATAGACATAGCCGGTGATCAACGATCCGGCCCGCAACTCGCCAAAGTTGTAGTCAGTCAGTTGGCCCCGCGCAGGCAGGACGACGCTGGTGATCACATCAAAGCCGCCGACCGCCACGGGCTTGCCGCCTGCCGCTGTGCCGGGATTACCAGTGCGGACCGTGGTCTTGCCGTCGGTATAGGTGGCGGGCTGGGTCTCGGTGATCGTGTAGCCGGTCGCATTGCTAGCCAGCAGGCCTGCGAAGACATAGCCACCGTCGGTGCCAGTCGTCGTAGTGCGGTCGACGGCTACGCCGTTGATATCGACGCCGGTCAGCCGGACGGTCACGCCCGCGATGGGCTGTTCGCCGGTCTCACGCACGCCGTTGTCGTTGGCGTCGCGATAGACAAAGCCCGCAATCGATCCGTCGGCTTTCTCGCCGAAGTCATAGTTGCGCAGGTTATCGGTGACCCTGACGACAACGCCGGGGATGGTGTCTGAGCCGCCGCCGGTGACCGGCTTGGTGGCACCCGCGACGCCGGGATTCCCCGCAGCGATGGTGGTGCGACCGTCCAGATAGCTACCCGGCTGGGTCTCGGTGACGGTGTAACCTGCGGCCCCGCTGGCCGGAACACCGACGAAGATATAGCTGCCGTCGGCGGCGGTCATGGTGGTGCGATCCACGGCGGTGCCTGTGGCGTCCACGCCAGTGAGCCGGACGGCCACGCCGCCGATGCCCACCTCAGTTGGGTCTTTCACGCCGTTGTCGTTTAGGTCGACATAGACGCTGCCGCCCACCGATCCGCCCGCGGGGATTTCCCCGAAATTGTAGCCCGAGAGCACTGCACCGCCAACGAGGACGACGCCGACCGTGGTGTCCGCGCCGCCGGCGACAACCGGCTTGGAGGCGGTGGAAGAACCCGGATTTCCGGTCGCAACGGCCGTCTTGCCGTCGGTCACCGCCGGAGGCTGGATCTCGGTGATCGTATAGCCCGCGGGGTTGCTGGCCGGGACGTTCGGGAAGACGTAGGTGCCGTCGCTGGCGGTGGTCACCGTGATCAACACGGCCGCACCGGTGGAGCTGGTTCCGGTCAACGTGACAGTGACGCCGCCAAGACCGGTCTCGCTCGGCTCGATGACGCCGTTGTTGTTCACGTCCAGATAGACGCGCCCTGAGATGGTGCCCGTGGTCGCGGGCGGCGCGACCGGTAGGGCGATCTCGCCGAAATCGTTGTTCGAGGAGATCTGATTAGTGCCGTTCAGGTCGATGGTCGAGATTGCCGATGGCGTGACCGCCACCAAGGTCGCAAGGCCGCCCGTGGACCCCGCCGTCGTCGTACCGTTGCGGGTACCGCCCGGCTGGAACGGCTCGGTGACGGTGTAGGTGCCCGCCGCAAGGCCGGTGAACACGTAGCGGCCATCCGCCCCGGTCGAGGTCGTGGCCGTCACCGGCAGGCCGTTGAAGTCGGTACCGGTCAGGCTGAGCACAATCCCGCCAATGCCGGTGTCACTGCCGTTGAAGACGCCGTCGTCGTTGGCGTCAATGAACACCCGTCCGCCAATCTGGCGACCTGCCGGAACCTCGGCAAAGTTGTTGGCGATGGAGTCAGTTCCGGGCGGCAGGATGAGCGTGGTAATCTGGCTGGGCACCACGTTCTGCGCGGTTGCGGTTCCCGGTGAGCCACCATTACCGACGGTCCCGGCCAAGGTCTTGCCGTTGGCGGTGCCGGCGGGCTGGGTAGGTTCGCGCACCGAGTAGGTTCCGGGGGCAAGGCCGGTGAAGATGTAGCCGCCCGTCCCGTCGGTGACGGTGGTTGCGATCACTATAGCGGAGCTGTTCAGCAGTTGGACCGTGACCCCGACCAACGCGGTATCGGCGGCGTTGCGGATGCCGTTGTCGTCTTGATCCAGGAAGACCTGACCCGCGATGCTGGAGGGGGCTACCTCGGCGAAATTGTTGTTCGGAGATACCGCGACCGCGCCGCCGCCGGTCCTGAGCAGGATGATGGTGTTGATGGCGCTGGGGACCGTCCCGACAGCCGTCGCCGTCCCTGACGTGCCGCCACCGCCGCCGCTGACCGCGCCTGCTGTGGTGATACCGTTCTGGGTGCCTGTGGGCTGGGTCGGCTCGGTAACGATGTAGCTACCGGGGTTCAAGCCGGTGAAGGCGTAGTTGCCGAGCGCATCGGTGGTTGTCGTGCGACTGACGGCTGTGTCATCGCCGCCTCCAGCCACGCCGTTGGCTCCGAAGTCCGTCCCCGTCAGGGCGATCGTGACGCTGGCAATCGGCGCGTCCGGTCCGTCGAACAGGCCATTGGGCGTGACGTTGTTGTCGCGGAACACCTTGCCCGAGATGAAGCCCAGCGGGCTGATAGTCAGGTCCGCCGTGGTGCCCTGCACGTTCGACCCCAGATCGGTCTGCACCGCCCCGACCGGGATGATGTTGGTGTAGGTCCCGTTGGTGGTCCCGGTGACGTTCAGGCTGATCGTACAGCCGCCCGCCGGAATGATCGCGCCGGACGCATAGGTCACCGTCCCCGAGCCGGCGACAGCGGTGACGCTGCCCAAGGTACAGGTGCCGGTCAGGCCGTTCGGCGTCGCGACCAGGATTGGTGCTGGCGAGGTCGGCAGCGTGTCGGTCAAGATCGAGGACAGCGTCGCAGGACCCGCGTTGGTATTACCCAGGACAATCGTCAGCGTCGAAATGCCACCGGACGGGATCGACGTGGGCGAGAACTGCTTGGCAATGGTCGGCGGGTTGATGATCCGTAGGGTGTCGCTGGCCGGGTTCTCATTGGTCACGCCTTGCAAGGTCGCCAAGGCACCTGCCGGAATAGTGTTCAAATAGACCCCCGCGACATTGCTGAGCACGTCGACGGTGACCGTGCAGGAGCCGGAGGACGGGATCGTACCGCCGGTCAGTTGGACCGAGGTCGCGGAGGGCGTGGCCGTAACCGAGCCGCCGACGCAGGTGGTCGAGGCGTTGGGCGTCAGGGCGATGGCCACGTTGTTCGGCAGCATGTCCGACAGGACCGCTGAGGTCAGGGCGATGGTGTTGGGGTTGTTGATCGTTATCGTCAGTGTGGACGAGGCCCCGAGGGCGACCGAGCTTGGGCTGAAAGCCTTGGCGATGGTGGCCGGCGCACGAACCTGCAGGGTCGCCGGTGCCGGGGCCGGATTGCTGACCGGCGAACCGCCGATGGTCGCTGTTACTGCACCGATGGCGATCAGATTATTATAGGTCCCGGCGGCGGCGGCCACGACGTCGATCTCGACGATGCAGATCGAGGACACACCACCTGCTGCGGGCGGCAAGGACGCCCCGGTGACCGTGACGCGAGTGGCGATAGGTGCCGAAACGACAGCGCCGGTGCAGTTAGTCGTCGGGTTCGGACCGGCGGGAACCACCAGACCCGCAGGTAGATCATCCAGCACCGAGATCGCGGTCGCCG
This sequence comes from Alphaproteobacteria bacterium, assembly GCA_043743295.1. Taxonomy (GTDB): domain Bacteria; phylum Pseudomonadota; class Alphaproteobacteria; order Caulobacterales; family Caulobacteraceae; genus Phenylobacterium. The sequence goes on from JAYTWT010000143.1 coordinate 5,553, forward strand.
CCAACGGCACCGGGTTGATGAGGGTGATCTGCAGGCGCGAGCGGATGCCCGGCCTCACAACTGTGGGGGTGAAGCGCTTGGTGACGCCGATGTTGGCGCTGACCGACAGGCTGGTGGTGGTCGGCAGAGTATTGCTGACGCCCTGGCTGGTGGAGATCGCGCCCACCGGAATACGGTTCTGGATCGTGCCGACCGTGGTCAAGGTGACATTGACGGTCACCGTGCAGCTGGTGCCCATCGCTACGGCCGCACCGCTCAGCGAGAGGCTGGTTCCGCCCGGAGCGGCCGTCGCCACACCGCCCGGACAGGTCGTCGCCGCATTGGGCGTGCCTGCATTGATCATGCCGGTCAGGGCCGCGCCGGATGTCCCGTCGGCGGTGTAGAAGTCTGTCAGCGACAGGTTGGACAGGTTCACCGTCCCGCCGTTGGTGATGTTGAGCGTCAGCACCGACACCTGACCCGGCGAGACCAGGCTGTTGGGCGCAGTGTTGTTGGTAACCGTAACGCCGCCCGCCGAACTGTTGGTCAGGGTGGCGGTGACCGCGGTGACATTCCGCACACCGCCGGTCGCCGTCACGTTGCCGATGGGGATCGTATTCACCCAGCTGGATGCGCCGGTCGCCATGACATTGAACGTGAACGTGCACTGGCCGGAGGCTGGGATCACCGCGCCAGATAGGGCCGCAGACGAGGCCCCCGCCGCAGCGGTTAGCACCGGCGCGCCGCCACAGGTGGTCAAGGCGTTGGGGGTCGGTGCCACCACCAGACCGACCGGCAGCGGGTCGGTAACGCCGACGTTGTTCAACGTGCCAGTACCGGTGTTTCCCAGCAGGATGGTCACCATCGAGACGCCGCCGGTGCTGACCGTAGCGGGGGAGAACGACTTGGCCGCCGTCAGCGCGGAGTTGTAGGTCAGGCTGGCCGTCACCGGGCCGGGGCTGGCGACTACACGGGTGGTGGTGTCGGCCAAGGTTTCGGTGCCCGACAGCGCGCCAGCCGCCAGGGTGTTGATGTAGCTACCCGCCGCGCCGATCACCGAGACTGTGATCGTGCAGGAGCCGTTCGCACCTGTCCCGCTGCTCGCCCGGGCCGGGATCGATCCGCCTGTCAAGGTCAAGCTGGACGCGCCGGGGCTGGCCGTCAGCGTTGATCCCACGCAGGTAGTGGACGCGGTGGCCGGGGTGGCGATGATGAGTTGTTGGCTGGTGGATCCGACTGGCAGCGGATCGGTGAAGCTCAAGCCGGTGATGGGTGCAGCCGAGATGTTGGTCAGCGTAATGGTGAGGGTGGAGACCGTACCCTCGAACGCCGCCGCCGGGGTGAAGCCCTTGCCGACGGTCACCACATTGGCCACTGGAACGCTGGACGCGCCCGTCGAGGGTCCGGAGTTGGTTGCGCCGCCGGTGGCCACGACGCCGCCCGCAGCAATGACGTTGTTCAGCACTAGACCGGGGGCCGCGCCCGTGGGCGTCATGGCCCAGAACACGACGGTGCAAACACCGGGCGAGGCACCGGCACCCGCCGGGATCGTGCCGATGGTGAAGATCGGAATGGCCGCTGTCCCACTGACCGTCAAACCCACGCAACCCGCCCCGCTGAGTGCTGGCGCGGCTGGTATCGACGGCAACAACGTCATGCCGGCAGGAAGCTGATCGGTGATCGCCACATTGCTGAGCGATCCGGCGGTGAAGTTACTGACCGCCACCGTGTAGCGAACCGGATTGCCAGGCGCGACGCCCGAGGCTGGCGAGACAGATTTACTGACCGTCAGTTGATCAACGACAGTGACCGTGCTGGCGGCCAAGGGGCTGATGATGCTGGCGTCGGTCAGTTGGACCGCGCCCTGGGCAATGCTGTTGGTGAAGGTCTGCGGTGTGCGCGCGACCTGCAGCGTGCCCGTATAGGGTATGGTGATGACGCAACTGGCGCCTGGAGCGATTGTCGTACCTGCCGACAGCGAAACACCGAAGTTACCCGCCAGGGTCGAGACCACGGCGGCGCCCGTGCAGCCGCCGCTAAGGGTCGGCGCTGCGGTAACCTTCAGACCGAAAACCGCCGAGCTAAACTGATCGATCGGATCATTGAAAGCCGACGCCAAGGTCACTGTGCTGACCGGGCTGGCGTTGGTGATGGTGACCGTCAGGGTCGAGGATTGACCGGCAGCGACCGTGGTGGGGTTGAACGCCGTCGTGACCTGCAGAACCGAATTCACCGACAGCCCAGCCGAGGCATTGGCGGCGGTCAGACCCCGTCGGTTGGCGAAATCCGTCGTGCCGTTGATGGTGTTGGTCAGCGCGGTACTGGATCCACCCGAATTGGTGGTGCCGATCAGATCGACGGCGATAGTGCAGGTGCCACCTGCGGCTACGGTCCCTCCAACAGCAGTCAAGGTGGTCGCACCGGCAGCTGGCGTGAAGGTCGGCGCGATGCCTGCGCCACTACAGACCGACGTCGCCCCCGGCGTGGCGGCCACTTCCAACCCCACCGGCAGGATATCGCGAAGTCCGAATGCGGGCGTATCGCCGGCACCGTTCAGCGGCAGGTTTCGCGTCAGGTTGGTGGCATTGCTGATAACAATCGTCAGCCGGACCGTCTGATCGGACTTCAAGACCGTGGCGGAGGAGAACGACTTGGAGAGGGTCGGCGCGTTGAGAGCGCTGACGGTCACCGACTGTTGAGCTTGGGTCGCGTTAGTCTGAGCCGCACCGTCGTTGCCCGTAACCGCCCCGATGGGAATGGTGTTCAGCTGCGAGGAAGGGCTGACGGTCGATGTCACCTCGACATCGATGTCGCAGCGCCCGCTGGCCCCGCTGGGCATGGCCTGCGGGATCGTGCCACCGGCCAAGGTAATGGTGCTGGACCCCAGCGTCGCCGTCACGGTCCCAGTGGGTACAAACGCAGACCCATCTCCCGAAACGCAGGTGTAAGCCACGACGCCCGCGCCGGCCACTTTGAGCCCCACGGGCATGGCGTCGACGAAGGCCGTTCCAGTAACCGCCGTCGTGGTGTTGCTGTTGGTCAGGGTGATGCGGAAGGCGGTGACGTCGCCGGGGAAGATCGGGTTGGAGTATGTCGGCGCGATACTCATCGACACGGCGAGCGCGGCAAAGGCGGTGTTTGCCATGAAGAGGCCGAGCAATAGAGCGCACAGGCCACCCATCAGCCGAGGCGCGGGTTTCACGCTGCGCCGTTTCGGGAGGATGCACGCGCCCAAACCCATACAGTAACGGCCCCCCAAGGCTCACAATTCAAACGTCCGAATCGAAGGAGACCTCTTACAGGCCAAGCGCTTTAGCAAGCGCCTTCCCAAACTAGGCGCGTCCACTCAACCTTAGCTGGATGGCTTGGTCGGCAAATTCGCCCGCGAACCTGAACGCCACGTGAAGGCGATGCGTTCCAAGATTGGATGCCGTTGAGACCCGAACCTACGTTCAAGCCCACAATTCAGGAGGAAGATCGACCGGGAGCGCTTCGATCAAGCCTCAGTTGCGACCGATTGCCTCAGCACCCAAAATACACGTCTGCGCGAACATCTTCACGCACCGCCGCCGTTGATGTTGATCTTCTGGCCGTTGGCATAGGGATTGGCAGGCGACACCAGCCAGGCCACCGCATTGGCCACATCCTCCGGCGTGCTGACCCGTCCGAACGGAGAGCGGGCGTCGAGCTCATGGATATCGCTAAGGCCGGTCGTCGCCTTGGTCAGTCGGCGCCCCATCTCGGTCACCGTGAGGCTGGGCGCGACGATATTGCAGCGGATGCCGTGCTGGCGTTCTTCCTTGGCAATAGTTAAGGCCAGGGCCTCCATAGCCGCCTTACCCATGTTGTAGGGCCCGCCGCGCGCTCCCATGCCCAACGTCGCCACCGACGAGATCATCACGATGTCCGCTCGACCCGCCTGCCGCATCTGGGGGATCAACAGCTTACTGAGATAATGCGGGCCAAAGGCATGAACCCGCACGACGCGCTCCATCTCCGCCGGGTCGGTGTCGGCGACCGACTGACCCCGACTGGCGATCCCCGCATTGTTCACCAGAATGTCGACCTTGCCGAAGTCGGCCAGCACATCGGCCACCATGGCCTGGTCCTGATCCCAATCCTCAACGGCGGCCGCATAGGCCTTCGCGCGCCGCCCCATCGCCGCGATCTCGGCCACCGTCTCGGCGGCGGCGGCGGCGTCACTTCGGACGTTGACGGCCACATCGGCGCCGGCCTCGGCCAGGGTCAGGGCGATGGCGCGCCCGATGCCGCGACTGGCTCCTGTCACCAAGGCCGTGCGACCGGCAAGATCGATCTTCATATGGCTAGGCTCCCCGCCGTCGCTCTGCATCGTCGTGCAGATCGACGCGTCTTAACCGGGATCGTACGCCAGGAAAGTTGAAACCACAGCCGCCTTCGCGCCAGTCCGCATTTGTGCCTGACGCGGATCGGGGGCTAAGGTGGCGTCGTCGGAGTGTGGGGGCGAGATGAGGCAAGCATTGGCCGCATCGGGTCAGGCGCGGAATTGAACGCGTCGACCCTGCATGAGCCGCCGGTCGAGACCATCGGTAAGGTCGCCGATTCCGGTCGCACGCTGTTTTGGCGGCTCATCATTATCTACACGCAAGCCTCGGTAACGGCGGTCGCGATCTCGATGGGGCTGGGCCTGCTGGGTCTGGAGTTCACTGCGCGTCAGTGGCTATTATTCTGGCTGGGCTCTCCGTTCGCCGTAGCGTTATTCACGTCGATCGATTTTGTTGTCATCCGACACCATATGAAGCCGCTCGCGCCCGTGCTCACCGCGCTGGATCGCGGCGAACGGCCTGATGACCGGCGACTGGGCGAGGCCCTAGTGCGGGCGCTCAACCTGCCTCAGTTCTCGGCTGTACGGGTGGTCGTACTGCACGGACCGATGGCAACGCTGTCGCTACTGCTGCTGGTCGGGAGCATCAATTTCCTGTTCGGTGCCGGCATCATGGCTTGGCAGGTGATAGCCCTGGGCACGCTGATCTTCGTGTTCGCAACGCCCGCCCATGCGATCTTCGAGTACTTCGCCGTGAGCCGTGAGCTGGCACCAGCGGTCAAGCGATTGACCCGCGCGCTCGACAAGACCCTGCCTGCCGACCAGCAGGCAAAGCTGATCTCGGTGCCGCTTAGCAATAAACTATTGTTCCTGGCCGTCGCGGTGTGCTCGCTGCCGCTGATCTTCTCGGCGGTGTCATTCCTCTACAAGTTTGACCGGATGCTGCAGACGCACAACGTTGCGGTGCCGTCCGGTGAGATCCTCTCGCTCTATGTCTGGGCCACCGGCGTGGTCCTGGTCAGCGTGGTGGGTGCCGTTTCGATGGCCTTGTTGACCTCGCGCGAAGTGTCGCAGTCGGCGGCCCGCCTGATCGAAGCGATGAGAGTGGTGGAGACCGGCCAACTGGACGAGGCCGAACTGGACGTCGTCAGCACCGATGAATACGCCGACATCAATCGGGGCTTCGGCCTGATGCTGGATTCCTTGCGGGACGAGCAGGAGATCCTGGAAGTCACCCAGGACCTAGCGGGCGAGCTGCTGCTGGAAGTGTTGATCGCGCGGATCATGACCGCGACCACCAAGTTGCTGGACGCCGAGCGGGCCTCGCTGTTCGTCTATGACGAGAAGACCGACGAGCTCTTCAGTCTCTACGCTGACGGGATGGAAACCCGGCAAATCCGCGTGCCGACCCATCGCGGGATCGCGGGGGCGGTGTTCACCACTGGGGTAACAGAAAACATCGTCAATCCGTATGAGGACCCAAGGTTCAATCGGGAAGTGGATGTGCGCAGCGGCTTCACCACTCGAAGTATCCTTTGCGTACCGATCACCAACAAGGCCGGGGCCCGGATCGGCGTCGCCCAGGCGCTGAACAAGGATGTCGGCGTCTTCACCTCGCGCGACGAAGCCCGCCTGAAAGCCTTCGCCGCCCAGGTGGCGGTCAGCCTGGAGAACGCCAAGCTGTTCGACGACGTGCTCAACATCAAGAACTACAACGAGAGCATCCTGAAGAGCACCTCGAACGGCATCGTCACCCTGGACGCCGACGCCCAGATCGTGACCGTCAACGACGCCGCCGAGGCCTTGCTGGGGCTGATGCGAGACACGTTGATTGGTGCGGGGGCCGAGGCCACCTTCGGCGGGGCAAACGCCTGGGTCACAGAGAACCTGAACCGTACTCAGATGACCGGTGACACGGCTCTGGCCATCGATGCCGAGCTGACCCGGAGTGACGGCCACGTCTCGACGGTGAACCTGACGGCGATGCCGCTGATCGACGCCACCGAGACGCGCATCGGCTCGATGCTGGTTCTTGAGGACATCACCGAGGAAAAGCGCGTTCGCTCAACCATGAGCCGCTACATGTCCAAGGAGATCGCCGACCAGCTCCTATCGGCTGGCGAACTGGAATTGGGAGGCAAGGAGCAGAAGGTCACGGTGATGTTCTCGGACATCCGCCGCTTCACTTCGATCTCCGAGGCTCTAGGGCCGCGCGAGACCGTGTCGCTGCTGAACACGTATTTCACCGAGATGGTCGAGGTGATTTTCCAGCACAGCGGCATCCTCGATAAATACATCGGCGACGGGATCATGGCGCTCTACGGCGCGCCGCTGGTCGGGGCCAATGACAGCGATAACGCCATCGCCGCCGCCGACGACATGATGCGTAGGCTGGCCGACCTGAACGCGCTTCGGGCTGCGGCGGGTGACGAGGCGCTGGACATCGGGATCGGCTTTTCGACCGGTCCCACCGTCGTCGGCAACATCGGATCAGCTAGGCGTATGGAGTACACGGTGATCGGCGACACTGTGAACCTGGCGTCTCGGCTGGAGAGCGCGACGAAGCAGTATGGTGCCAAAATCCTTCTATCCGAAATGACCGTGCGCGATCTCAAACGCCCCGCGACGCTGCGCGAGCTCGACCTCATCCGGGTGAAAGGCAAGGACCGACCGGTCGCGGTCTATGAGAGCCTGGGTTATCGCGCGCAGGAGCCGGGTCTGATTGGCCTCCTGGAACTGCACGCCCGGGGTATTGCAGCCTACCGCGCCCGCGATTGGTCTGCGGCGGAACAGGCCTTTGAGGGCGTGCTTGAGCTCTATCCAAACGACGGCCCGGCTCTCGTATATCGGGATCGCTGCCGGGTCCTGAGCCAGACCCCGCCGCCCGCCGAATGGGACGGCGTCTGGAACCTCACCGAGAAGTAGGTCTTGTCAGCCCAGAACCAGCTTCACTCGCGTTCCGCACAGAACCACCTGTCCGTCAGCGTCCAGGCAACCTTGCGCCGCCGCCCGTGCGAGAACGGCCTCCACATCGCGGACCTTGACGTCGAACGTGCCCAGACCCTCGCCCCGACCGTCAGCGTGAACCACAAACCGCAGTTCACCGCCGTCCAGAGGGATCCGCCACGCGCCGTCGCTGAAGGCGATTTCGCGGCCAAGTACACCGGCCCAGCGGGTCGCCATGCCTTCGGGATCGTCGCCCTGCAGCTCGGCGCCGACGATCTCGGTCGCCACCTCGGTACGGACATTGGCCTGCCAGTCTGGACCGCCCCATTCCCAGCGCTCGGTCGGGACCATGGCGTCGATGGAGACGATAGCGCCGCCCAGGTCGCGCGGATGCAGGTGCGTGAAGGCTACGCCGTCGCCGTCGAACTGATCGGCCACTCGCACGCCCTGAGCCGCCACCCGGGCACGAGCCGCCACCAGATCCTCGCACTGGAAGATCGCCATATAGCCACCATCCCCGCCGCGCTTATCGATCAGGCGCCCTGCGGTCGTGCCGGCCTGGGTCGGTGAGACCACTTCCAGGAACGTATCGCCGATCGGCCATACCGCATTGTGCAGGCCATACTTCTTCACGCCAGGGTCGGCATAGGCGGTGCCAAGACCCAGAACCGTAGTGATGTCTGCGCGGGCCGCCTCAAGGTCGGCGCCCACCAGGGCGATCTGTCGTAGGCGCATGTCGTGGTCTCCAAACTGGTCATACCATCAGAGGCGGCGCGGAATGGGTGGTCAAGGGCCACATGCCGATCCAAGGTGTTCGCAAAGACCACGGGAGAGAACGCCATGACCGCAACAATGATCGACACCCGCACCGAAGACCTGCTCGCCAACCTCGACGACGGCGTGCTGACCTTGACCCTAAACCGGCCTGAGGCGCGCAACGCCATGACCGGCGCGATGACCGCCGCCCTGGCCGACCAGCTGGCTTGGGCCGAGTTTGCGCGCGACGTGAAGTGCGTGGTGCTGACCGGCGCAGGCAAGGGATTCTGCGCGGGTGGTGATGTGAAGGGCATGGCCGCCAGCGGCGGCGGCACGGTCGGCGACAACACTATCGATGGAGCCATTCACCGCCAGCGGGTCAACCAGCGCGCCACGGCGGGTAAGTTGTTCAAAATGCCCAAGCCGACCATCGCCGCCCTGCCCGGCGCGGCAGCGGGTGCAGGGCTGGCCCTGGCGCTGGCCTGCGATCTTCGGATCATGGCGACGAACGCGGTGATGACCACAGCGTTCGCCAAGGTCGGGTTCTCCGGCGATTACGGCGGCACCTATTTCCTGACCCAGCTGGTCGGATCGGCCAAGGCGCGTGAGCTCTACTATCTGTCGGACCGGGTCAGCGCGGATGAGGCCCTGGCTCTCGGCCTCACCAACTGGGTCAGCGCGCCGGAAGACCTGGAGGCCAAGACCCGTGAGATCGCCCTGCGGCTCGCGACCGGCCCTACCGTGGCCTACCGCTACATGAAAGAGAACCTCAACCGCGCCATGGCCGGCGACGTCGACGACTGCCTCGACCTGGAGGCCACCCACCACGTCCACTGCGGCCAGACCGAGGACCACCGCAACGCGACCAAAGCCTTCGTCGAAAAGCGCGCGCCGGTGTTTGTGGGGCGGTAGATCGCCGTCCGTCCCACAGCCAGGGGTGGCTTGAACGCGCGGGGCGGGCTAACGGGCGCACATGGCGAAGTCCAAGCAAAATCCGGAGTTTGAGATCGAGGTCGCTGGGGAGGCCTATGTCTGGCGGATTCAGCGCCGACCCCAGT
>JAYTWT010000144.1:0-3015 GCA_043743295.1 Alphaproteobacteria bacterium
AAGGACGAAGCGGACCTGCTGATCGCGCAGGCCGAGCGATGCCGCGAAATCCTCCGTCGCCTGACCGCAATGCCTGACAAGGCCGCCGACGCCGTCCATGAGCAGCTTTCGCTGCGCCAACTGGTGCAAGAAATCATCGAGCCGCACACCGGCACTTTCAGTGACGTCAGGATTGAGGCGATCGTCTCTGGCTCCGACGGCGCTGTGCCACCCTGCATCCGGCGCTTACCCGAGCTGGCGCACGCGTTTGCCAGTTTCGTCGACAATGCTGTGGATTTCGCGCGCGCCGAGGTCTTGGTATCTGCGCGTTTCGACACTGAGACGATTGCCATCGAGGTCCGTGACGATGGGCGTGGGTTTGCGGCGGACATCTTAGACTTGCTGGGTGAGCCCTATGTGACATCTCGCGCCGAGGTGGAGAGCTCGCGTTCCGGCCACAGCGGCATCGGGTTGGGTTTCTTCATCGCCAAGACGCTACTGGAGCGGACAGGTGCTGTGCTAACCTATCGTAACGGCCGTACCCAAGGCGCTGTGGTGACCGCCCGTTGGCGGCGTCCTGACCTCGAGGCCGTTTGACGACTTCGGAACAGTGGCTTGCGCAATGTTGGCGTCATGCGACACTCCGTCGCGGTAATCGTTTCGGATCCAGGCCCTGAGGTGGAACAGATGACCGAGGTCTCCGCAGGGATTGCGGCGCTGGCGGACAGGAGCTTGCTGCTTCTGGACGACGACGCGACCCTGCGTACCCGGCTGGGCCGCGCACTGGAACAGCGAGGGTTCGACCTCGTTCTCGTCAGCTCTGTCGAAGAGGCGTTGGTCGCCCTACGCCAACGACTACCCGCCTTTGCGGTCTTGGACCTGCGGCTTGAAGACGGTTCGGGCCTTCGGGTGGTGGAAGCGCTGCGAACGGCACGTGCAGATGCGCGGATCGTTATGCTGACCGGATACGGCAACATCGCCACAGCTGTGCAGGCCGTAAAAGCCGGTGCCGTGGACTATCTCTCCAAGCCTGCTGATGCGGACGACGTAGTGCGTGCATTGCTGGCCATCGGCGGCGCGGCACCCGAGCCGCCGGTCAACCCGATGAGCGCGGATCGGGTCCGTTGGGAGCATATCCAGCGGGTCTTTGAGCTGTGCGACAACAACGTCTCTGAGACTGCGCGACGCCTCAGCATGCACCGGCGGACATTGCAGCGCATCCTGGCAAAGCGGGCGCCGAAGTAGGGCTAAGCTAGTCTTGCCGCCCATCAGAGTTCCGTCGCTACTACACCTGCCGCGCGCAGCGCCGCGAGCCGGGCAAACGCCAGTGTCAGCGCTTTACGGCGCGCACCGGCCAGGGCCACCACTTCGGCCTCGCGTAGGACCGCCCCGCCGAACCCATCTGCGATGATCAGACCCGGCCCTTGCGGCAGGATATCACGGGGAAACTCCGGTGCCACGGCAAAGGCGAAAGCGTCACAGTAGGGTCGGTATTCCGGCCACTTCAGATCGACGCGGAAATCCTCGATCCCAGACTTCACCTCGACGATGAAGATCTCGCCCTTGCGGCCCAACGCCATCAGATCGGCGCGCCGACCGTTGGGCAGGGTTACTTCCAATAGCGGCGAATAGCCTAGGGCGACCAACAGCCGGGCCGCGCCCCGCGTGACGGCCGCAGTGGTTTCGGGTCGAGAGGCAGGAAGGGCTACGGCGTCCATACCGCTACCTTGTTCCGCCTCCGTTCCAGATTCAAGCGGTTCAACTATTCTGCGGCGATAAGAATCTCGCGGCCCTTGTCGGCGAAGTTGATTTCCTGGAGGTAGCGGATGCCCTCTTCAGCAATGTCGTCACCGACCATCTTGTCGCCTTCGGACTTCAGCTCGTCCATGTCGACATAGACGCCGTAGAAGGCGCGGGTGCGGTCAGTGATGATGCCGGCGTTGAGCAGGGTCTTGACTAACACGCGGAAGATGTTGGCCTGTTCCTTCATCCCTTCGCGGCGGGTCTCGTCAGTGATGATCTGGGCTAGTTCGGCGATCACCAAGTCAGGGTCTAGACCGAATTCCTCATAAAGGCTGCGCTGCTGGGTCGGCCCCACCAGGTTGAACAGCAGAGTCTGGAAGCACTGGGCCGCCCAAAGCTCAATGACCTCATGCTCTTTCTCGGACAGGTGCGGGATCGTGCGGTCGGCCCAGATCTTCCCGAACTTATGGTGGAAGGCCTCGTCGGTCATCACCAGCTGCATCAGCTTGCGGGCCAATGGGTCGTTGGAGACCTTAAAGAAGGTGGCGAAGGCACCCATTGCCAGGCCCTCAACCAGCATCTGCATGCCGACGATCTTCTTGTAGACTTCGGGGCTGCCGATGATGTCGACCAGCAGCGCCTTCAGCGTCGGGCCACATTCCACCGGTCGGCCCCAGCGGGCCTTGATGTACTTGGCGAAGGCGGTGACGTGGCGGGCCTCTTCGCGGGTCTGGTTGGCGGCGTATTCCTGCGCGCCCTGGTCCTTTAGCACATGGCAGAGGCTGGCCGAGAGGTTCAGCGCGCCCTGCTCACCATGCAGGATCGAGGAGAAGGTGCGCAGCGTCTGGGCGTTGGCGAAGCGGATCCGCTCTTTCTCGCTGCCGAGCGTCTCGTTGACGTAGTCCAGCGCCAGCGCCCCGATCATCTTCTCGGGCAGGATCATGGTGTTTTCCATGTCGAACGGCTCGTCGAAGTCGATGTATTTCTTGTCGAGCGGATCCCAGAAGTGGTCGTGGGTCGCCGAGATGATCTTGTCGAAGGCCGTGGACCGGTTGTTGTAGCGGTCCAGGTCCAGCATGGACTCGAAGTCGTCGGGCGCGACGGCCTCGTAGATGATGTCCTTGGTGATGTTGCCGTCGGCCATGGTGGGATCCTCGACTGGGTTGAAGCCACACTCCTATCTGAGCAACGTTAAGTCAAATAAAATGACGGCAGCGTCATCTTTGACCTACCCTTCTGCAGCCGCCTCAATCGCCTCCATCGCGTCGTCGGAGAGCCCGAAGTGGTGGCCGA
>JAYTWT010000145.1:0-7770 GCA_043743295.1 Alphaproteobacteria bacterium
GGTCGATGAGGTCCGCAAGACCCGTGACCCCATCGACCATATCGAGGACCTGCTGGAGAAGAAGGGCTGGGCAGACGAAGCGGCGCTGAAAGCCATCGATGCTGAGGTGAAGCGCATCGTCGCTGACGCCGCAGAGTACGCCCGCACCAGTCCCGAGCCAGACCCATCCGAACTCTACACCGACGTCTATACGGAGGCGTAGAGTGTGAAGGTAGAGATCAGCCACAAGGTCGATAGGGTGCCCGGCCAGAGTTACAACTATCTGAGTTATGATTTTCTGTTAGCCGACTGCCGAGTGCGAGCGCGGGCCTACGTCGACGAGGTCAAAAGAGTGTCTCTACTGGGTCGATTCAACCTTGATGGATCAGCCCCAAAGTCGCTTTTGTATATCCAAGGCGCGCTATCAGGTAAGCTTTCGCCAGAAGCAAAACTAGCCAAGTCTAGGGAGTTGCTAGAAGCCATGGACGCCCGCCGCGCATCAGAATTCCCAAATGTGCTCGCATATCTCCGTGACCGTTTTGATGAGATCGTGGTGATGGGGCAGGCTGGTCCTGAGATCATCGCTACCGGTTACTCGCCACACGAACTGGCCGCTGTTGCTGGTGAGGCGGTCGACGGCGTCAACTATCAGTCGGTGGCCATCGACGTTGATCTTCAAGGCGAGGCGCATGACTGATATCCTGATGCCGGCGCTGTCGCCCACGATGGAAGAGGGCACGCTGGCCAAGTGGCACGTGAAGGTCGGTGACACGGTCGCCTCTGGAGACGTGATCGCCGAGATCGAGACCGACAAGGCGACCATGGAGGTCGAGGCGGTTGATGAGGGTGTGATTGAGGCCTTGTTGGTGGCCGAAGGTACCGAAGAGGTGAAGGTCAATTCGGTGATCGCGCGGTTGGCGGGGGAAGGGGCACCCGCTGGGGCTCTGCCCCCGGCGACCGACCCCAACCCGCAACCTGCATCTCGCGCCGAGGCGAAGGGCGATCCCGTTCGTGCGGCGTCCAGCGCCCCGGCGGTGCCTGCTTTATCCCTGCGCGACCCGGAACTACCCGACGGCGTGAGCCTCGTGAAAGTCACCGTCCGTGATGCGCTGCGCGACGGCATGGCCGAAGAGATGCGCCGCGATCCGGACGTGTTCCTGATGGGCGAGGAAGTCGCCCAGTATCAGGGCGCCTACAAGGTCTCACGTGGCCTGTTGGACGAATTCGGTCCCAAGCGGGTGATCGACACGCCGATCACCGAGCATGGCTTTGCGGGCCTAGGCGTCGGTGCTGCCATGGCGGGCCTGAAGCCGATCATCGAGTTCATGACGTTCAATTTCGCCATGCAAGCTATTGATCATATTATCAATTCGGCGGCCAAGACGCTTTATATGTCGGGCGGTCAGATCAAATGCTCGATCGTCTTCCGTGGTCCGAACGGTGCCGCCGCCCGCGTGGGGGCTCAGCACAGCCAGGATTACGGTGCGTGGTACGCCCATGTGCCGGGCCTGAAGGTGGTAGCACCCTATGACAGCGCCGACGCCAAGGGCTTGATGAAGGCCGCGATCCGCGATCCGAACCCTGTCGTCTTCCTGGAGCATGAGATGCTCTACGGCCAGGAGTTCGACGTGCCCGAAGGCATCGACTGGGTCGTCCCTATTGGCAAGGCCAAGATTCGCCGCGCGGGTACCCACGTCACCCTGGTGGCCTATTCCCGTATGGTGGGGTTCTGCCTGCAGGCGGCGGCCAAGCTGGCGGAGGAGGGTATCGAGGCCGAGGTCGTCGACTTACGCACTCTGCGACCCATGGACATCGGCACGGTCGTCGAGAGTGTGAAGAAGACCAACCGGCTGGTGACCGTGGAAGAGGGCTGGGGCCCGATGGGCGTTGGCGCTGAGGTTTGCGCCAAGGTAACCGAACTGGCCTTCGACTTCCTGGACGCCCCGCCGATGCGGGTCTGCCAGGAAGATGTGCCGCTGCCCTACGCCGCCAACCTGGAACTGCTGTCAATGCCCTCCGTGGAACGGATCGTGGCAGCGGCCAAGGCTGTGAGTTACCGGTGATTGAGGGCCCGACCTGGCGATCTGGCGGGTGCCACTGCGGCGCGGTGCGGTTTGAGGCAGCGCTTCCGCCGCGCGTCGATGCACAGCGTTGCAACTGCTCCATGTGTGCAAAAGTGGGCTTTGTGCATGTGATCGTGCCGGAGAGCCTGTTTCGGCTGACATCCGGCTCGGATCGCCTCCAAGAATACACCTTCAACACCGGCGTCGCGAAGCACCTGTTCTGTTCGAACTGCGGCGTGAAAAGCTTCTATCGCCCACGCTCCAACCCCGATGGCTGGAGCGTCAACGCCCGGTGCCTCGACGCGGCGGACGATCTCGACATTGTCATCGAAGACTTCGACGGCCTGAACTGGGAAGCCAATGCGGCGGCCCTCTCGCATCTTTCCAAGGAGCCCGCATGACGGACATCCTCATGCCCGCCCTGTCGCCCACGATGGAAGAGGGCACACTGGCGAAATGGCACGTGAAGGTCGGCGACAAGGTCGGTTCTGGCGACATCATCGCCGAGATCGAAACTGACAAGGCCACTATGGAGGTGGAAGCCGTCGACGAGGGCGTGGTTGAAGCGCTGTTGGTCGAAGAGGGCACCGAGGGCGTCAAGGTCAACGCGGTGATCGCGCGGCTGAGTGGTGAGGGCGAAGCAAGCCCTCTCCCCCCTGCGGGGAGAGGGTTGGGAGAGGGGGTGCCAGCGCCGCCTATGCCGGTTGCCGCCGTCCCTTCCATCGCCGTATCGCCAACCTCACAGCCGACACCCCCGCCCCCAGCCCCTCCCCGCAAGGGGGAGGGGAGTAGAGTGTTCGCCTCACCTCTGGCGCGCCGCATCGCCGAGCAGAAGGGGATCGACCTGGCCGGTGTTGCGGGGTCTGGCCCCCATGGGCGGATCATCAAGGCGGATGTGGAGGCGGCCAAACCTGGGGCGGCCAAACCCGCAGCCGCAGTCTCACCGGCCTCGTCAGCCCCGCGCCAAGTCCAGAGCCTAGAGCAGATGGGCATCCCGGCCGGCAGTTACGACCTGATCCCCTTGGACGGTATGCGCAAAGTCGTGGCCCGACGGATGACCGACAGCTTCCGCGACGTGCCGCACTTCCCGTTGAGCATCGATGTGGAGTTAGACGAACTGTTGGCCACCCGCGCCAAGATCAACGCTATGCTGGAAAAGCAGGGCGTCAAGGTCAGCGTCAACGACATGGTGATCAAGGCCGCCGCCGTGGCCTTAATGCGTGTGCCTGAAGCTAACGCCTCGTACACGCCGGAGGGAATCGCTATGCACCATCACGCGGATATCGCCATGGCTGTGGCGGTGCCGGGCGGTCTGATCACGCCAATCATCCGTGCCGCTGAGACCAAGGGCCTGGCCCAGATCGCTACGGAGGCCAAGGACTTGGCCGAACGGGCACGGACCAAGAAGTTGAAGCCCGAGGAGTTCCAAGGCGGCACCTTCTCGATCTCCAACCTCGGCATGTTCGGCATCAAGGCCTTCGCCTCGATCATCAACGAGCCGCAGGGCGCGATATTGTCGGTCGGCGCGGGCGAGAAACGGCCCGTGGTGCGCGGCAATGAACTGGCCATTGCCACCGTAATGACCGTGACGCTCACGTGCGATCACCGCGTCGTGGATGGTGCGGCCGGTGCAAAATGGCTAGCCGCCTTCAAGCCGTTGATCGAAGACCCCATCACCCTGATTGTCTGAGGGCAGCATGACCCGCATCTATGATTTCGAAGCCCAGACCCTAGAGGGCAAGCCGGTGCCGCTAGCGGACTACCAGGACAAGGTGGTCCTGATCGTCAACACCGCGAGCAAATGCGGCTTCACGGGCCAGTACGCGGGGCTGGAGGCGCTCTATCGCAAGTACCATGACAAGGGCCTAGTGGTGCTGGGTTTTCCCTGCAACCAATTCGGGGCGCAGGAGCCGGGAGACGCGGCGGAGATCGCGGGCTTCTGTTCGCTAACCTATGACGTGGATTTCCCGATGATGGCGAAGATCGACGTCAATGGTCCCCAAACTCATCCGCTCTACGGCTATCTGAAGTGCGCCAAGAAGGGCCTCCTCGGCACCGAGGCCATCAAGTGGAACTTCACGAAATTCCTGGTCGACCGGAAAGGTCGTGTGGTCGGACGTTTCGCGCCCACAACGGAACCGCAGGCGCTGGAGCGCGCGATTGAGGCGCTGATCTGATGGCCGACAGCTTCGACGTCATCGTTATCGGTTCCGGACCGGGTGGTTATGTTACCGCTATTCGCGCCTCGCAGCTTGGCCTGAAGACCGCTATCTTGGAGCGGACGGAGTTGGGCGGGATTTGCCTGAACTGGGGCTGTATTCCCACCAAGGCGCTGCTGAAATCCGGCGAGGTGTACGAACAGCTGGGGCACCTGAAAGACTATGGTCTGTCGGCTGAGAACCGGGCGTTCGACTTCGACGCGGTGATCCAGCGTTCGCGCAAGGTTGCGGCGCAATTGAACGCCGGCGTCGCCTACCTGATGAAGAAGCATAAGATCGAGGTGGTCGAAGGTTTCGCTAAGCTGGAGCAGGGTGGGGCGGCTCCCGTCGTCCTCGTCGGCGCCCGCAAGCTGACCGCCAAGCATGTTATTCTGGCGACCGGTGCACGGGCGCGGACCATCCCGGCCATCGGCCTTGAGCCCGATGGCGAGCGGGTATGGTCCTATCGTGAGGCGCTGGTGCCGAAATCCGCGCCTAAGACCATGGTGGTGATCGGCTCCGGCGCCATCGGTATGGAGTTCGCCAGTTTCTACAAGGCGTTAGGCTCTGAAGTTACCGTCGTCGAAATGCTACCCCGTATCCTGGCGGTCGAGGACGAGGAGGTTTCCAAAGCCGCCCATAAGGCCTTCGAGAAGCGCGGCATCAAGTTCAGGGTTCCGGCGGGCGTCAAGAAGCTGACCAAGACCAAGACCGGCGTCGCAGTCGAGATCGACGTCGCGGGCAAGGCCGAAACTCTGGAGGCCGAGGTTTGCATCGTCGCCGTCGGCATCGTCGGTAATGTCGAGGACATGGGCCTGGAGGCGCTCGGCGTTAAGATCGACCGCACCCACATCGTCACCGACAAGCACGGTGGAACCGGGGTTGCAGGGCTCTATGCGATCGGCGACGTGGCCGGCCCGCCCTGGCTGGCACACAAGGCTAGCCATGAGGGCGTCCACTGCATCGAGCACATCGCGGGCCTGAAGCCTTCCAACCTGACCGCACCGATCCCCGGCTGCACCTATACCAACCCCCAGATCGCCTCGGTGGGTCTGACCGAGGCCCAAGCCAAGGAGCAGGGGTTGGCACCAAAGGTGGGCCGCTTCCCATTCAAAGTGAACGGCAAGGCTATCGCGTCCGGCGAGACCGAGGGTTTCGTCAAGACGGTGTTCGACGGCAAGACCGGTGCGCTGATCGGTGCCCACCTGATCGGCCACGAAGTCACCGAAATGATCCAGGGCTTTGCTTTGGCCATGACCTTGGAGGCCACGGAAGAGGACCTTCAGGCCACGGTCTTCCCGCACCCGACCATGAGTGAGGCCATGCACGAGAGCGTGCTGGACGCCTACGGCAAGGTGCTGCACATCTGATTGCGCGACCCAGGCGGTGAAGGGGTATCGGCGCTCAAGCTGTCCGCTGCATCTCGGTGTCAACGATCCGTTGCAAGGCCACATAGTCGGTCTTGCCCGTTCCCAAGACGGGGATCTCCGGAACGTGGATGATCCGGCGTGGAACCGCCAACTCAGGTGCGCCTATCGACTTTGCGTGCGCGATCAGGCTCGAGGTGTCCGCGTCGGCGCGATCCGTGACCAGGATCAGCCGCTCGCCCTTCTTGGGGTCGGGGATGGAGACCACCGCGTGGCGGCAGTCGGGCCAGACGGCGGATGCCAGATCTTCAGCGGCGGTGAGCGAGACCATCTCGCCGCCGATCTTTGCGAAGCGCTTCACCCGGCCTAGAATTCTTACCCAGTCATCATCGCTGATTGCGACCACGTCGCCGGTGTCGTGCCAGCCGCCGGTCGGGGGGTCGATCCCGCCGTTTGAGTTTAGATAGCCCGCCATGATGTTGGGGCCGCGGACCAGAAGCTTGCCGCCCCCGGGAATGCCCTCGACCGGCTCCAGCCGCGTCTCCACCCCCGCCAAAAGTAACCCCACGGTACCGCGCCGATTGTCGGTCGGAATGTTGCACGCGATTACCGGTGAGGCCTCGGTGGCCCCATAACCCTCCAGCAGCGGGATCGGTCCGAATTTATCGTGAAACAGGTTGTGGGTCTCTTCGCGCACCCGCTCTGCACCGCAAACCACGAAAGACAAACCCGATAGCTCGCCGGGCTCGGCTGACCGGGCGTACTGGTTCAAAAAGGTGTCCGTGGCGAACAGCGCGTTGGCTTTAGTATCCTTCACCAGCGAAGGGATCTGTTTGATGTGAAGTGGCGAGGGATATTGAATCGACTTCATACCGCTGAGAATTGGCAAGAGGGCACCAGCGGTTAGTCCGAAGCAGTGGAAAATCGGCAGGGGGTTGAACCACACCCAATCGCGGTTCATCGGAAACAGCACCTCAATCTGGCGAACATTGGCCACCAGATTCGAATGGCTGAGAACCACACCGCGAGGGGCCCCGAAGCTACCCGAGGTGAACAGGATAACGCCTGGATCCGAAGCCGGGATTGCGACCCGGAATCGGGTCGGAAATGCCCCCGCAGCGGCGGCGAAAAGCTTGTCGGCTAGGCCCACCGTGGCGCGGACATCCTCAAGATAAACGACCGTCGCCAGAGTCTCGAGGGCATCGATCAGGTCGTGCAGTTTGCCCTGCTCCACGAAACGATGAGAGGTGAGCACGGTCTTGATCCCGGCTAACTCACATGCCGCTTTGAGGTTCCGGATACCGGCTGTGAAGTTCAGCATCGTGGGAACGCGGCCAAAAGCATGCAGGGCGAAAAAGGTCACTACGCCAGCAGAGCTGGACGGCAACATGACGCCAACCCGCTCAGTCTTCGACGTGAACCCCGCGATCTTGCGTCCCAGCGCAAACGCGCCACGGATCAGGTCGGTGTAGCTTAGCGGGTTGCGTTCCTGATCCTCGAGGATCAGCTTTTTAGCCCCATAGGTCTTTGACGCGGAAACCAGGGCGTCAAAAACAGAAGATTGCGCGAGGGCGTTTTCAAACGGACGCAAGGACGCGCCTCCCTGTTGTTATTGTTGGCGTGAGACTAGCGGGTGGGGCGCTCGCTGCAAAGCGCGGTTGAGAGTGCAAGATAACTGCGGGAGCCGACTGAGAGCTTGATCCGGACGCTGCGAGAGACGATTTAGGCGCATGGCTATTGTCCTGGACACTGTGAACACCCCGCGCGCTCGGCACCCGGAGAAACAGTCGCGGCCCGAGAGCCCGATCCTGCGCAAGCCGGAGTGGCTTCGGGTGCGCGCGCCAGGGTCCAGCGGCTACAACGCGACGCGCGAGATCGTGAAGAGCCACGGTCTGGTAACCGTCTGCGAAGAGGCGGCCTGCCCCAATATCGGCGAATGTTGGTCCAAGAGCCACGCGACGATGATGATTATGGGTGAGGTGTGCACCCGCGCCTGCGCCTTCTGCAATGTTGCCACCGGTAAGCCCGGGCCGCTCGACTCTACCGAGCCCGCCCGCGTCGCCGATGCGGTCGCCAAGATGGGCCTCAAGCACGTCGTCATCACCTCGGTGGATCGCGACGATCTGGCCGACGGCGGGGCGGGGCATTTTGCCGCTGTGGTCC
>JAYTWT010000146.1:0-3017 GCA_043743295.1 Alphaproteobacteria bacterium
GGCGGCGAGCGCGCGGGCCTGGAGACTGAGGACATCGCGCTTTGCCAGGCGGTGGTGACCATCCCTATCGATCCGAAGTTCCGCTCGCTAAACTTGGCCCAGGCGGTCGCGATCAACGCCTACGAGTGGCGCACAACCATCTCTGAGGCGGCCCCTGCCATCTTCCGCGAACACTCGCCCCCCGCCGACAGCGCAGCGATGCTAGGCCTCTTCGAACACTTCGAGCGCGAGTTGGACGCCGCCGGGTTCTTTCATCCACCGGACAAGCGGCCCTCGATGGTACTGAACCTGCGCTCAGCGCTCGGCAAAGGACGACTGTCAGAGCAGGAGGTGCGAACCTTCCGGGGTGTGGTCACCGCGCTCTCCAAGGGGCGGGGGCGGGTCCTGGCCAAGCTGGCGCAGCAGAGAGCAGAGCGCGGAGAGATCGATTGAGCCTGCGCGCGCTCCTGAACGGCCTGTCGATCCCCATCCTGCAATCGCCCATGGTTGGGGCGTCCTTCGACGCCTTGGCGCTGGCGGTGAGCAATGCGGGTGGCCTCGGCACCCTCGCTGGGGCGGCCTTGGTGCCCGCGGACATTGGCCCCGCAGTGACGGCGATGAAAGCGGCGACGGACAAGCCCTTCGCCGTCAACCTGCTGATGGTGCCCCGCGCGGAACCGAACGTCGTCGAACTCGACCGCGCCCTGCAAAGCCTCGCCCCCTGGTATGCGGAACTTGGCGTACCTCTGCCCGCTATCCCCAACGCATTCGCCCAGGATTTTGAGGCGCAGCTTGAGGCCTTGACCCATGCCGCGCCCCCGGTCGCCACCTTTACATTCTCGATCCTGACACGCCCTCAGGTCGCCGCGCTGCAGGCCGCAGGGACCTATGTCATCGGAACCGCGACCACTGTGGCCGAAGCCCGCGCCTGGGCCAGCGTTGGGGCCGACGGGATCTGTGCCCAGGGGTCCGAAGCGGGCGGCCATCGTGGCCACTTCCTGGCAGACGCCGAGGCCAGTCTGGTCGGAACCCTGGCGCTCGTGGCGACCATCCGCGTGGCGGTCGACCTGCCGGTTATCGCGGCTGGCGGGATCATGGATGGGCGCGGGGTCGCCGCGGTCCTGGCCTTAGGCGCAGCGGCGGCTCAGATGGGCACGGCCTTCTTGCTCGCCGACGAAGCGGTCACGCCCCTCCCCTGGCGACGGGCGGTTGGCAACGCAGCTGATGATTCGACCCGATTGACCCGCGCGTTCACGGGACGCTATGCCCGGGGAGTCGAAAACCGCTTCATGCGCGAGATGCACGAGATCCAGGACGAGGTTCCCGCCTATCCCGTCCAAAACCGCCTCACCCAGCCCTTGCGTGCGGCCGCGACGGCGGCCGATGATCCAGACATGATCTCCCTCTGGGCTGGACAGGGCGTCACCTTGGCACGGTCCGGACGGGCGGCGGAGATGATGCGGATGTGGTGGGCGCAGGCGGGCGAGGCCTCTGCGGAATTGGCGGCAAGAACAGCGCGGGGACCTCAAGCATGACCGATCTCAGGACCGCGGCACGCAACGCCTATATCTATGCCCTGCCCTTGATCGAGATCGCGACCACGCGGCAAAGGGTGATGGGCCTAGGCCAGACCATGGGCGCGTTCACCCATATCCGGCATCTGGCCAACCACAAGCACCGAGCTGTGACCACGCCGAACAACGACACCCTCTATTCGACGGCCCAGATAGACCTCTCGGCCGGACCGGTGACGATCACCCTGCCAGCGACGGGGGACCGCTATTACTCCCTGGCGCTGATGGACGCCTACACCAACAATTTCGCCATCCTGGGCACGCGCACGACGGGGCCGGACGGCGGGACTTTTCGCCTGGTGGGTCCTGGCGAGGCGGTGGTGGGTTGGAACGTGATCCGGTCGCCGACGAACCATGTCT
The DNA here is from genome assembly GCA_043743295.1 of Alphaproteobacteria bacterium. Taxonomy (GTDB): domain Bacteria; phylum Pseudomonadota; class Alphaproteobacteria; order Caulobacterales; family Caulobacteraceae; genus Phenylobacterium. The sequence continues at coordinate 1,914 of JAYTWT010000146.1, forward strand.
GGGCTTTGGCGCGCATTCTGGTGGACGGCCCGCATGACCTTGAGGTGGCGCGGGAGGTACAGGCCGGACTGTTTATGCAGGGTCCTCCGACATCCTTACCCGGAACATATCCGTCGCGTAGTGCGGACTGGCGCGAGCTGCTGACCGGGGCGGAAGCGCTGATTGCCGCCAATCCGCCGCCTGTGACGGACAGGGCGTTGCTGCGCACTTTGGAGCCGCTGGGCCTGCCCGATGATTTCAAGGCAGATCGGTTCACGCCGGCAGACGTTGCAGAGATCGAAGCGGGGCTAACCGACGGTCGAGCGGCGTCACGCAAAGGTGGACTGGGCGGCGCGGACTATATCTCGGGCTGGACCTATCCCAGTGCACGCCTGGGCGACTTCGATCAGGATTATAACTATCGGGCAGCCGTTGCACTGTCAGGCTTGGCCGCGTTGCCACCAGCCGAGGCGATGTACATGCGTGCCCAGGCCCCTGACGGTCATGGCCTATTCGATGGCACGCGGGGATGGCGGCTGCACTTTCCGGCAGGAAAAGGACTGCCCGTCCATTCCTTTTGGTCCCTCAGCCTCTATGAGGCGACGGACGATGGTCAGTTCTTCTTCACGGACAACGTGCTGGACCGATATGCCATTGGCGACCGGACACCGGGCCTTGTGACCAATGCGGATGGATCGCTGGACATCTGGATGGGGTATGACGATCCGGGGCCCGAGCGGCGCAGCAACTGGCTGCCCGCGCCGCAAGGTCCGTTCGCACTGTTCATGCGAGCTTACCTCCCGAAACCTGAATTGCTGGATGGGCAGTATCGGTTGCCGCCAGTGCAGCCAGCGTAAGGCTTGTTGCCGCAACCTTGACTCCAACCCCCCTGCCCGCCATACACCGCGCCTTCCAGCCGCCGGGGCAACCTGAGTGGCCGGAGACCTATGACGGGTGATGTAAGGCCGCCGTTGAAATCGCGTTCTCTTCAAGAGTACGCCGGCCCGCGTCGAACAGAGAGCTAACCATGTCCAAGCGCCATAGCGCCAAGTACAAACTCGACCGCCGGATGGGCGAAAACATCTGGGGTCGCCCGAAGTCCCCGATCAACAACCGCGCCTACGG
>JAYTWT010000147.1:0-2911 GCA_043743295.1 Alphaproteobacteria bacterium
CGCGAGAAGCTCTCGTAATAGACGGTCTTGCGCTGCGGCAGATTGACGACCGGCTGCAGGTAGAGGTCGACGCGGTTCTCGGCCAAAGCCTCGCGAACAACGTCCATCATGCCCATCGGCGGTCGCAGTTCCTGACCACCGCGCGCGGCCAGATAGGGCGTTGCGGGCCGCGTTTCCAGGCGCTGGCTCATCGTGTGGACCAGGTCTTCCAGAAGGTGGACTTCGTCGGTCAAGGCCACGGCGCGCGTGACATCGGCCTCAATGGCGCGCGCCACGATGCCGACCCGGCCATCGACGCGCGCGACCTGGTTCAGCAATATCTTGTGCGCCTCGCGGACCGCCTCGACCTCAGCACGCAACTCCCGCATCTCCAGGAAGCGCATGACCATGCCGTGGGTGGCTAGGCAGAGCCCGATCCCGCCCATCAGCGCCGAGAGCGCCACACCCCATCCCGTGCCGTTCCGCCATAGCGTCAAGGCCACGATCAGCCCGAGGCAGAGGTAGGTCGCAATGAGGAGCCCGAGGGTCAGCCGCCGCATGGTTCCACTTTCGAATCACTCAGCAGTATCCGCCGAGAGGGCTGTCAACAAAAGTGGGGTCGGTTTCGCGAGCGCAAAACGCCCTCAGGCGTCCATCGGAATCCACCACTCCACCCAAGCCCCGGGCTTGGTGGGGTCGAAGTCGTCGGGATAAACCTCAAGATCGGGCGCGCGGACCAGAGCGTAACCGCAGTTCGGTACCCGTTCGCCCCAAATCTCGCGCACGGCGGACTGCATCTGCGGATGCAGGGGTCCGCCGCTCAGAACTTGGCGAAAGACCAGATAGGATCGGGCGGGGAGCTCAACCACCTCGAAGCCTTCGGGGGGTGCCACGCCGTCGCCCAAGGCGACCCCGGCCACATAGTGCAGGCCCTTGCCTTCCGGGCCTGCGCAGCAGACCCCGAACGTGCCGCCACCATTCTGACCCACCAGCGGCAGATGCGGGTAAAGCCGGTCCCACAAGGCCGGAATGCCCGAAACCGTCGCCTCGTCGAAGTCGCCCGGTAGGCCCGCCAGACGCAGGGCAGGCTTTCGCGCAGGCGTCGGCGACTGGATCAGGTTCGCAAGAGGCAGGTCGGTGGCTGTCATGGCGGAAAGCTCCAGCTTGGGCGGGCGCGCGCCGGACCGGTAGCGGCCGGGCGACACCCCATAGAGGCGGGCAAAAGCGCGGGTGAAACCCTCCTGGCTCTCAAAGCCGCAGTCGAGGGCAAGGTCGATGAGTCGGGTCTTGGCGCCACAGCGCAGGCGATCTGCCGCAGCCTCCAGGCGGCGCATCCGCACATAGGCCATGGGACTGAACCCATAGCGCCCCGCGAACAGCCGTGAAAAGTGGTAGGGCGAGAGCCCGGCGGCGTCGGCCAGATCGTTGAGGGTCAGGGGACCATCGAGGTTGCCCTCAACGTGACGCCGTGCGCGATCCATCGGATCGCTGACCAGCGGAAACGGCGGGGCGTGAGCGTTCATGCCGCGATCATGGCGCGGGAACCTGCGCCTGTCTTGACCGTGGTTGCTGAGACCTTAGCGCGTCGGGACCGGCACGTCGCCGCGATAGTCGTAGAAGCCGCGACCGGACTTGCGGCCTAGCCAGCCGGCTTCGACGTACTTGGTCAACAGCGGACAGGGGCGGTATTTCGAGTCGGCCAGCCCCTCGTGCAGCACATTCATGATCGACAGCACCGTATCGAGGCCGATGAAATCGCCCAGTTCCAGAGGGCCCATCGGATGATTGGCGCCCAGTTTCATGGCCGTATCGATGGCCTCCACCGTGCCCACGCCCTCATAGAGCGTGTAGATCGCCTCGTTGATCATCGGCACCAGCACGCGGTTGACGATGAAGGCCGGAAAGTCCTCGGCGTTGGACGTGGTCTTGCCCAACGACTTGGCGAACGCCACAGCGACCTCGTAGGTCGCAGGACCGGTGGCGATGCCCCGGATGATCTCCACCAGCTTCATCACCGGTACCGGGTTCATGAAGTGCAGGCCGATGAACCGGTCAGGGCGGTCTGTCACTGAGGCCAGGCGCGTGATCGAGATCGAAGAGGTGTTCGAAGCTAGCAGTGTATTGGGTCCCAGGTGGGCCCCAAGCGCCTTGAAGATGGACTTCTTAGTTTCTTCGTTTTCCGTCGCCGCCTCGATGGCCAGGTCAGTCCCGCCGATGGTCTGAAGCTCCGGGGCCGCCTTGATGCGGCTCATGGCCGCTTCCATCGCTGTATGTTCGATCAGCCCCCGGCTGACCTGACGGGTCATGTTCTTCTCGATCAGCGCCAAGCCCTGGGCGATCCGCTCGGGGCTGACATCGTGCAGCAGCACATCATAGCCGGCTAAGGCCACGACGTGGGCGATGCCGGAGCCCATCTGGCCAGCACCGATAATGCCGACGGTCTTGATATCGCTCATTCAACCCTGGCCTCAACACCTCTGGACGGGTTTCGCCCAATCTTAGGGCCGCTCTTCTAACACGCGGATGGCGCATTGCGGCAAGGCCTTTGCTGCGGCGCAACAGATTGAAGCCGTGGACGACCAAGCCTCCGTCACGATGCAAGTGTCTGAGGGCGAGCCTACCTCGCGGATAAGGTGATTTCTCCCGGTCCTGACCGCGCTTAGTACAAACGTATCATGTGGGGGTCGGTCGCGGCCTCTAGGTGTCCTTCAAGCATCGAAGCTTTGTAAGGACGCGTACACATGATGAAGATCTCCACAGCCATGGCGATGATCGCCGCAGCGGCCACAATGACCTGCGCAGGCACGGCGTCAGCGGCGGTCTTTACCGCGACCTTCTCTGGGACGGTCTTAAATGGGCGGGACTACACAGGCGTCTTCGGTGCGGCGGGTCGAGACCTATCCGGTCTGGCGATCTCTACAGTGCTCACTTA
>JAYTWT010000148.1:0-5173 GCA_043743295.1 Alphaproteobacteria bacterium
GTCGATCGCGATCATCATCTTCGTGAAGCAATCCATGGCGCGCGGCAGGACGCAGAGCCAGCGGTCGTCTGAGGTTCGGAAGTAGCCGGAGATGCCGACCGGGCGATCATTCCGCGGCTGGGCCGTCATCACCTGGCCGTAGCGCAGCTGGATGGCGAGGTCCCAGCTGATGGCGTAGGCACCGGCGCGGATGAGGCTGGTTTCGACCAGTCGGCCGCGTCCGGTCGAATGGCGCTCATGCACGGCGGCCAGGATACCTGACACGGTGGCTAAGGCTGTCACATGATCGCCGAAGCCGGGACGGGAGGGGAAGGGTTCTTGGTCGGTCGGGATCATCGCCCGCGCCACGCCGCTGCGGGTCCAGAAGGCGGTGATGTCGAAGGCGGGGCGATCCGCTTCCGGCCCGACCAGACCGTAGCCGGTCACGGCGGCGTAGATCAGCGTCGGGAACTCAGCCTTGAGGCTGGCATAGTCCAGGCCTTGCCGCTTCATCGAGGCAGGCCGCACATTGGTCACGAAGATGTCGGCGCCAGCCAGCAGGGCTTTCAGCGCGCGACGTCCCTCCGGACGAGAGATGTCCAGCACAACGCCCTTCTTGCCGCGGTTCTCGTTGGTGAAGATCGGGTTGCCGGGGCTCTCCTCGGTGTCGGGTTGGAACGCGCGGGTGGCGTCACCGATAGGGCTCTCGACCTTGACGACCTCGGCCCCCCAGTCGGCGAGCACGGCGGCGGCACTGGGACCGGCCACCCAGGTCGCCATCTCCACGACCTTCAACCCTTGTAGCAGCATGGCGATTTCCCCCGTGGCACTTGTGATCTACGACACCGGGCGGGACTTGGGGAAGCGTCCTACTTGCGGGTGAACTCCGATTCGATGGTCACCTCGATCTGGTCGCCTACACCCATGTTGGTCCCGGGCGCAGGGATCGCGAACCCGATGCCGTAGTCTGAGCGTTTGAAGACGCCCTTGGCCGAGAAACCGATCCGGGCTCCGGACGGGTCCATCTTACCGGCTTTGTAGCCGCCGTTGAAGGTGGCCTCCAGGATCACCGGCTTGGTGACGCCGCGCAGGGTCAGATTGCCGGTCACCTTGGCGGTGCGCGGACCGGTCGGTTCGACCTTTGTCGAGGTGAAGGTGATCTTGGGGAATTGCTTGGCCGCCAGGAACTGGGTCTCGACCTGGGTGTCGAAGTCGAGCTTGGCGGGATCAGGGTAGTTGGTCTGCATGGTGTCAGCGTCGATCACGGCGGTGACGCTCTGCGCGGCCGGGTTGGCAGGATCGAAGGTCAACTGGCCGTCCAGCTTGGTGAAGCGCGCCGTGTAGAACGACAAGCCCAGGTGCATCACCCGCAGGCTGACGCTGGTGTGCGACAGGTCCATCACATAGACGCCCGCCGGCGCCTCGGTGATCGGCGGCGCTGCGCGGACGGGCATGACGCCGGCGAGGCTCAGAATGGCGGCAATTAGGACGAGGGGTGTGCGCACGACAGGCTGCTCCCGCCAAGCGCGCGGTCGGATCCGACGTTCGGGCGGCGCGCCTCGGTGATCTCAACCCTAGGCGACCAGGCTCGAAAGACCTAGCCTTCGTCGGCGACGACGCTGACCAATTCGATGATCTTGCGGCGAATGGCTGGCTCGCTGATGCGCGGGAAGGACGCCATCAACTCAAGGCCTTCGCTGGTGAGCATGAACTCTTGGGACATGTTGCGCTGGGCCGCATCGGCTTCCCGGTCGCCCAGGCCGTCATAAAAATAGGCCACCGGTGTTCTCAGCGCGATCGCGATCTCCCAGAGCTTCGAGGCGCTGACCCGATTGGCACCGCGCTCGTACTTCTGAACTTGCTGGAACGTGATGCCCAGGGACTCGGCCAGACGCTCCTGGCTGACGCCGATCTCTTTGCGCCGCATGCGGATGCGCACGCCGACGTGACGGTCCACGGGATGCGGGCCCTCGCCACGTCCAGGCTCTCCCGACGACGCGCGCGGCGCGGACTCAACCGTTTGATCAAGCTCCATCGTCATATCCCCGATCCCCTAAAATGACTCCAGACCGCGACTTTCCCGAGACATCGGCCTGACTACTCGCACCCCCCGAAGGTACGCCAATAGGTTGCGCCGGACGCGCCCGGATTTAAATCACCATGTTACCCATTTTGAGGTTTCAGTGTGTATTTCGCTGCGAACTAGGCTGAGGCGGCGGCTTTTGGGCCTTCGCGCTCCCATTCGGAGATGACCCCCAACTCGGCGAGTCCCAAGAAAAGTCGATGCATGTGGGTCTGGTTGTCCAACATGTATTGGACGAATCGTGTGCGGGCCAGAATGCGGGACGTGACAATGAAGCCGTCGTCGGTTCGTTCGCACAGATCTGCATCCAACATGCGTTTTAGATGACGCCGAACGGTTTCTGACGGGATCCCCAACCGATCCGCCAGCGCGTTGGTCTTCACCGGAATGCGCTCAATGTCCCGAACGAAGCCATCGGTGGTCATAACCAGGTCACCGTCCTGGACTTCGTCGCCAACCAGATTTTCGGTGTTGGCGTTGATGACCTCCATCAGGACCAGCGCCGTAACGAGGTCGCCGATCAAGCGCGTCAGGGGCTCGGCCAGCCGTAACATGTAGTCCGAGGACAACCGCATCACGAGGCGTATTGGTGGGTTCTCCGGATCGAATACAGGGCCGTTTGGGCGCGGAAGTTGGTCCAGAAGACCAAGCGTGCGCAGGCGGAAATAGAGTGCCCGTACCAGCAAATAGTTTCCCTGTGCCCCCATGCGATAGAAGGGTGAGCCCAGCGGGGCCTGCGGGACGATCACGCCGCGTGGGGTCATCTGAATTGCACCCAGCTTGGCCAGAGCCTGGATCCGCCGTCGCGTGGTCTCGAACGGTATGTGCAGCGAATTGGCGATCGCACTCATGCTGACGGGCCTACGCAGATCATCGCCGGGGGCTTGATCCAGCGTGGCGTAGGTCAGCTGGAGCTCCGGGTTTCGGGTGATCTGGGCGACATTGGCCTGGCTGACAGCCATCAGCAGCAGCCCATCGATCACATCGCGGCCAAACCCACCCAGCTTCACCAGATCAAGGGCAAAGCGGTTTGTCAGGCGGGCCGCGATTCGAACCGTGGCTTGAGGCGCTGGCATCGCCATCGCTGTGCAGTCCTCTGACGTTATATGAGCTTGAGATAGATCACGATGCGGGCCATCTGGCACGTGTTCTCAACCGAGAGGCGACCGAGAACGCTCAAAAGGGGAGTCCGCTGTGTGCCCGGCACTTTGAGTCCGGCGTGTCGGTCGGCTATTAGGGTTTTATGGCTGAAGCGTTCAACGAACTCACTCTGCCCGCCGACAAGGCCCACCGCTACGCGACCGTTGCCGCGGAGATCGCCTCTGTGCTGGCGGGCGAGCCGAATTTTGTTGCCCGCATGGCGACAGTGTCGTCGATGCTTGCGGGCAGTTTCGATCACTACTTCTGGACAGGCTTCTATGTCGTCGATCCGAGTAAACCTGGCGAGCTTGTGGTCGGCCCCTACCAAGGCTCGCTCGGCTGTCTGCGCATCGCGTTCGGACGTGGGGTCTGTGGGGCTGCCGCGCGGACGCGTCAGACTCAAGTGGTCGAGGATGTCCACGCTTTTCCAGGTCACATCGCCTGCGACAGCCGTTCGGCGAGCGAGATCGTGGTGCCGGTGTTCGATGCCGAAGGCCGGCTTATTGCGGTGTTCGACGTTGATTCTGATGTCCCGGCGGCCTTTGACGAGCTCGACAAGGCGTGGCTGGAGCGGATTCTCGCGGCGGCGTTTGCCTGACCTTGCGGCGCCGGGGTAGAGCCGAACCAACGCGTCCCTCGCGGCGCAATCCTTTTATGGAGCCGTCCGATGGCCGAAGCCTATATCGTCGCCGCAACCCGCACCGCTGGAGGCCGCAAAGGTGGTCGGGTCCGGGGCTGGCACCCCGCAGATCTGGCCGGCGTGGTGCTGAATGAGCTGGTCGACCGCACCGGGATAGATCCTGCGACAGTCGAAGACGTGATCATGGGTTGCGTTACCCAAGCCGGCGAGCAGTCGACAAATATCGCGCGCAACGCCGTGCTGGCCTCGCGCCTTCCGGAGAGCGTGCCCGGAACCTCAGTGGATCGGCAGTGCGGATCTTCGCAGCAGGCGCTGCAGTTCGCGGCCCAGGCGGTGATGAGCGGCACCATGGACATCGTGATCGCCTCGGGTGTCGAGAGCATGACCCGTGCGCCGATGGGCATGTCGGTGATGCTGCCGGCTCAGGCGGGGATGGGCCTGCCGAAGAGCCCGCGGATGGAAGACCGCTATCCAAACATCCAGTTCAGCCAGTTCATGGGTGCTGAAATGGTTGCGGCCAAGTACGGCCTGACCAAAGACCAGCTAGACGAATACGGCTACTATTCCCACCAGCGGGCCATCGCCGCCACACAGGGCGGCGCCTTCAAGGACGAGATCGTCGCCATCGACGGATTGGACAAAGAGGGCCTCGTCGTACGCCATGATAGCGACGAGGGTATCCGCTTCGACGTCAGCCTGGACGGTATGCGCGGTGTTAAGTTGCTGCAGGAGAGTGGCCGGCTAACGGCGGCGACCTCGAGCCAGATCTGTGACGGCGCCTCGGGGGTCATGGTGGTGTCCGAACGGGCGCTGAAGGAACATGGCCTGACGCCACTGGCGCGTATCCACCACCTGTCGGTCATCGGCCACGATCCGGTGATCATGCTTGAAGCCCCGATCCCGGCGACCGAGCGGGCCCTGAAGCGCGCCGGAATGTCGATTGACGACATCGATCTGTTCGAGGTGAACGAAGCCTTTGCCTCGGTGCCTGTGGCTTTCATCCAGAAGCTGGGCGCCGATCATGATCGGGTCAACGTCAACGGCGGCGCAATTGCGCTGGGCCACCCGCTAGGCGCCTCGGGCACCAAGCTGATGACCACGTTGGTCCATGCGCTGAAAGCGCGTGGCAAGCGCTATGGTCTGCAGACCATGTGCGAAGGCGGTGGACTGGCGAATGTCACCATCATCGAGCGGCTCTAGGCGCCATGGCCGGACGCGTCCTGGCGATCACAGGGGCGTTCGGCGTCTTAGGCGCTGCCGTGGCTCAGGCGGCCCGGGCGGAGGGCGCGCGGTTGGCGTTGATCGACTTTGCGCCGCAAGCACCGGCCGGT
>JAYTWT010000149.1:0-2425 GCA_043743295.1 Alphaproteobacteria bacterium
GCCGAAGGTGCCAGCGCGCCCTCCACCGAAGTCTATCGGATAACTCCGCGATGCGAAGAGGTTCGCCTCCTCGCCCCCTGGGCGCAGCCCAGAGAGGGAGAGGGTAGGGAGAGGGCCGGTGCGTGCAGTCGTGCGCCACCGGATGTGAGATCAAGGTCCCACGGCCTGCGGGGCCTCGCCTTCCCGCCAGCGCCAGATTATCGGTCCCAACCGGCCCTCTCCCAACCCACTCCCTCTCGGCTTCGCCGGGGGCGAGGAGGCGCTTATCCCGACTGGCACCTGAGACATTTGAATGCCGTAGCCCCCGAACTGTGCCCTTCGGGTGAGGAACGGGGCGTCGACACCGCGTTCCTCACCCGCATCAGCGGGAAAGGGAGACAACGAAGGGGTGGAGGGTGCGCTGCAACCGCGCAGACTCATGAATACGTTGCCCATATCGGTGCCGCGGCGTGAAGCGGCCTGCAGGCCTGCAACATGGTGCGATCCTCGTTCCCATCCTTGCGGTCATCGCCGCCATGGCCGCCTTCCAGATTGGTGCCGCCTTTGCCAAGGGCCTGTTTCCCATTGTCGGGCCACCAGGCGCGGCAACGCTGCGGCTAGTGATCGGGGCGGTGATCATGCTGGCCTTTACCCGACCCTGGCGCGTGCCGCTGCAAAGCCGCGCTTGGCTTCCAATCCTCGGCCTGGGCATAGCCATCGCCACCTCGATGATGATGTTCTATCAGGCGCTCAATCGCCTGCCGCTGGGGGTGGCGATCGCTCTGCAGTTCCTAGGGCCGCTGACGCTGGCGATCCTGGGGTCCAGACGCCCGGTAGATATGATCTGGGCAGCGCTGGCCGGACTAGGGGTCTGGGCCTTGGTTGGCGCGGGCTTTGACGCTGCCAAGCTGGACACCGTCGGTGTCGCCTGGGCCTTGGGGGCCGGTGCCGGGTGGGCCGCTTACATCCTGTTCGGCCGCGCTGCAGGTTCCACCGGGGGCGCGTCGTCCGCAGCGCTAGCAACACTGATCGCCGCGATCATGGTGACGCCATTCGGATGGCACCATGCCGGTGCCGGACTCCTGTCGCTATCGCTGCTGCCTGCAGCCCTGATCCTGGGCCTATTCACCTCCGCGATCCCGATCTCGCTGGAAGTCTTCGCCATGCCGCGCATGCCGACCCGCACCTATGCAGTGTTCATGAGCCTGGAGCCGGTGTTCGGCGCGCTGTCCGGCCTGATGTTGCTAGGCGAGCGGCTGACGCTCAATCAGGCGGGCGGCATCTTTTGTGTGGTGATCGCAGCAGCGGGCTCGGCCTGGTCGTCACGCGCGACCTCAAGCCCCGAGTAGCGCTCGCGCCTCGGCCGCATCCCGCAGGATCTGAGCGGACATGATCTCCAGGCTGTCGAACTTCTCTTCTGGCCGCAAAAAGGCGATCAGGTCGGTCTCGATAACGCTGTCGTAGATGTCTTCATCGAAGTCGAACAGCCAGACTTCAAGCAGCGGCGCCGTCACACCCTGGACGGTCGGATTGACGCCGATATTGGCCACACCCGCCAGTTCCCGCCCATCCGCCAGCCGCGTGCGCGTGGCATAGACCCCGAAGCGAGGGCTGACATAGTCGCCAAGATCGACATTAGCGGTCGGGAATCCCAGCGTGCGGCCCAGTTGCCGCCCCCGCTGCACCGGCCCCTCAATGGCGAACGGTCGGCCCAGGATACCGGCGGCGACCTCTGGGTGTCCGTCCCGCAGCGCCTGACGGACCGCCGTTGAGGAGAAGCGCTCCAGCGCACTGTCGCCGACCGGATCGGCCACCGAGACGCCGAAGCCTAACTCCCGCCCATAGGCCCGCATCGTCTCCGGCGAGCCGGTGCGATCCTTGCCGAACGAATTGTCGAACCCCACCGCCACATGCCGCACGCCCAAACCATTGTGCAGAACTTGCGTCGCAAAGGCCCGGTCGCTCATCTCGGCAAGATCGACCGCCCAGGGCAGGACGTAGAGGATGTCGACGCCTAACGCCTCCAGCGCCCTGGCCTGTTGGTCGGTCTTCATCAGCCGGAACAGCGGCTCATCCGGGCGGAAATAGAGCCTCGGATGCGGATCAAAGGTGATGACGCCCAAGGGTACATCCAGCGCCCGGGCTTGTATCGCCGCCAAGGCGATGACCTTCTGGTGGCCCAGGTGGACGCCATCGAAACTGCCCATGGCCAAGGCTGCGCCCTGGTCATGGGCCGACAGGCCCTCCCATCCCCGAACGACACGGATACGCTTCATTCCGGTCGGCTCATACGGTCCGGCGGGGCGCGATGACGACAGCCTCACCGTCCATCACGGTCTTGCCGCCGACCTCGCAGACGGTCTCCAACGTCACCCGACCCTTCGCCTCGTCCAGGGCGGTGACGGTGGCCCGCGCAACCACCAAATCGCCGATCTTGACCGGGCGG
>JAYTWT010000150.1:0-2459 GCA_043743295.1 Alphaproteobacteria bacterium
GGCCCTTATGTGGCTGAAGATGCCCTGAAACTGAAGCTGGTGGACAAGCTGGGTCAGGTGCGCGAGGCGCAGGCCGCCTTGCTGGCGACGGCCGGTGACAACGCCCAGGCCGTCGATTTCAGCGACTATGCCGACGCGCGCCACGACAAGGCGTTCAAGACCGGCGACACCATCGCCGTGATCGAGGCCGAGGGTGCCATCGTCACGGGGCGCGACAAGGGCGGCAATCCCTTCGCAGGCGGCTCGGGCATCTATTCGGACGACCTAGCTCAGGCCATCCTGGAGGCCGCAAAAACGGACGCGGTGAAGGCCATCGTGTTGCGGGTCAACTCGCCCGGCGGTTCGGACACCGCATCGGAACAGATCCTGGACGCCATCCGCGTGGCCAAGGCCGCCAAGAAACCGGTGGTGATCTCCATGGGAACCTATGCCGCGTCCGGTGGCTATTGGATCTCTTCGGAAGCCTCCGCCATCGTTGCCCAACCCACCACCCTGACCGGCTCTATTGGGGTTTACGGCGGCAAGTTCGCGGTCGGCCCGGCCTTGGCTCGGTTCGGAGTCGATGTGCGCCAGACCGGGGTCGGCGGCGAATATGCCGGAGCGTTCGGTGTAGCTGAGCCCTTCACCGCGACCCAGCGGGCCGCCTTCGCGGGGTGGATGGACCGCATCTACGACAATTTCGTCACCCGGGTCGCAGTGGGACGCAAACTGCCGCCGGAGCGGGTGCGCGAGATCGCCAAGGGCCGGGTTTGGACCGGCGAACAGGCCAAGACGCTGGGTCTGGTCGATGAGCTCGGCGGGTTCTATCAAGCGGTGGACAAGGCCAAGTCGCTGGCAGGTCTGAAGGGCGAGATCCAGCTTCGCCGGATGACCCCCAGCGAGGATACGTTCCAAATGCTTGAACGCGCGCTCGGCGTCTCGGCCCAGTCAGCCAAGACCATGGCGGCGGCGGCCTGGATCTTCGGCGATCCGCGCTCGCAGGCCGTGTTGGACAAACTGGCGGAAGCGCGGCTGCGCGGCCAGGGCAGCGGCATGGTTCTGGCCCCGATTTCGGTGAAGTAGCCGCTACTTTCGAGGCGTCATCGACCCCAGTGGCGTGACGAACGTCACCTTGCGGCCGGCGAAATCCAGATCAACGCCCTCGAAGTGGCGCATCACGTCGATGCCGACCAGGATCGCTGGGCGGTCGATCAGGTTCCATAGCTTGAACACGTGCAGGTCGGCGAACACGGCAGAGATGTTCTCAATTGCCAGACCGCCAAGCCGAAGCGCCGGGACGCGGGAAAACTCGCCGCGCGCCGTCTGGCCGGTGGCGCTGATCAGTTGGACGATCAGGGGGCGCGGCGAGAGCAACTCAGGTTTTCGCTTCAGCTTCTCATAGAGCTGGAGGTTGCCGACGGTGTTCTGAGATCCGGAATCCAGGAACGCCACGACAGGCACCCCGCCCAGGTCGGCATCAATGACGATGAGTTGCCCGAACCGCACGCGAGCGGGCACCACGGTATAGTCCCCCCGGCGCGGCACAACGGGTCCCACCCGGGTGTCCACAGCATCCGACCGAAGCTCGAAGGCGTTGGTGTTGGAATTGGCACGATAGATCGTGATGGTGTTGAGCCGGAAATCGATGGTCAGACGCCGGTTCTTCAGCACGTCGACCCCCAGCAGGCCATCCGCACCCAACCGCTCGTGGGTCAGGGTCGGGGCCTGCAGCTTGCGGGAATTCACGCGACCCACGTCCAACCGATCAATCAGGCTGGTCGGTGCGGTCTCGATCCCGGCGATGCCGTTGACCTCGGCATTGGGGCCAGGCGGCAGGGCCAGCGTCTGCGCCACCTCGGTCGCGACCACGGTGCGGTTGGCGCCCGTATCGACCACGAACTCATAGGGTCCCTTGCCGTTGATGAACACGGGGGCCGTGACCCGATGCGCGGCGTCTCTGGAGGTCGCCAGTTTGGTCAGCGCCGGGTCTGCGTCGGCGGCGAGGGGCAGGTCCTGCAGGTCGGCGAGGTTGATCAGAACTTTTGGCTTAGGACGGATCGCCGCCGTGACGGGACCGCTAAGGATCAGGCCGGAGACGGTGGCGGCCGTCGCGCCTCTGCGGGTCCAGGTAGAGCTCATCGCGGCGACCCCATCTACTCGGCGTTGAAGGCGCGGGCGGCGGCGGTCATCGCCTGCACCATCTCGCGTTCCGCCAGCGACAACAATGGGTTCCAGACGTCGAAGATCAGCACGACGCGCAGGTCGTCGCTGTCGTTGCGGGCCTCGTGCTCCAGGGTATCGTCGAAGATTAGCACTTCACCGACTGTCCAGCCGGTGCGCTCGAACCCGACCCGATAGGTACAGCCCGGTGGCACGATCAACGGCAGATGGACCACCAGCCGGGCGTTGGTCTCGCCATGATGGGGCGGGATCTGGGTGTGGGGTGCTAATGCCGAGAACATGGCGTTGGGGCAAAGGCC
>JAYTWT010000151.1:0-4896 GCA_043743295.1 Alphaproteobacteria bacterium
ACCTTAAGCTGCAACGATCTGCTCCGGCGAAGCCGCCGCTGACAAGCGATCGACCAGAGCCTCATACTCGCGCCAGAGCGCCTTCGGCGTGTGCTCTCCGAACCGGTCATAGAATTCCGGGATCAGAGCCGCTTCCTTGCTCCAGATCACCGGATCTACGTTGAGGAGCAGGTTCATCTGCGCATCCGTCAGGCTGAGGCCCGAGGTGTCTAGGCTGGCCCTCGTGGGAACGCGACCAATCGGCGTATCCACCGCCGCAGCCTTCCCGTCGAGACGCTCAAAGATCCACTTAAGGACCCGACTATTCTCGCCATAGCCCGGCCAAACGAACTTGCCGCGCTCATCCTTGCGGAACCAGTTCACGAAGTAGATGCGCGGCAGCTTCGCCGCATCATGGGTCGCGCCCATCTTAAGCCAATGACCGAAATAATCGCCCATGTTGTAGCCGCAGAATGGCAGCATCGCGAAGGGATCACGGCGTAGTTCGCCGATCGCGTTCTCAGCCGCAGCCGTGCCTTCCGAGGCGACGTTCGAGGCCATGAACACACCGTGTTGCCAATCACGAGCCTCGGTCACCAGCGGCACGGCGGAGGCGCGACGCCCGCCAAATAGAATCGCAGAGATCGGTACGCCAGCGGGGTCCTCCCATTCGGGCGCGATCACCGGAGTCTGCGCGGCAGGCACAGTAAAGCGCGCATTGGGATGGGCAGCAGGGGTGTCACTGTCCGGCGTCCAGCTGCGGCCCTGCCAGTCGGTCAAATGGGCGGGTGCATCAGGCGTCAGGCCTTCCCACCAAACGTCGCCGTCATCGGTCAGCGCCACATTGGTGAAGATCGAATTGCCCCATAGCGCTTCAACGGCATTCTTGTTGGTCTCGATGCCGGTGCCGGGGGCAACGCCGAAGAAGCCAGCTTCCGGATTGATCGCGTACAGCCTGCCATCGTCACCGAAGCGCATCCAGCAGATGTCGTCGCCGATCGTCTCGGCCTTCCATCCCTTGAGCGTCGGCTGGAGCATGGCCATGTTGGTCTTGCCGCAGGCACTCGGGAACGCCGCGGCGACGAACTTACTCTCGCCCGCTGGAGAGGTGAGTTTCAGGATCAGCATGTGCTCGGCGAACCAGCCCTCGTCGCGAGCCATCACCGACGCGATGCGCAACGCAAAGCACTTCTTGCCCAACAAGGCATTGCCGCCATAGCCCGAACCGTAGGACCAAATCTCCCGGCTCTCCGGGAAGTGGACGATGTATTTGATCTCGTTGCAGGGCCACGCGACGTCCTTGACGCCGTCTATCAGGGGCATCCCAACTGTATGCACCGCGGGGACAAAGAACCCATCGTCGCCGATTTCATCCAACGCCGCCTGACCCATCCGGGTCATGATCCGCATCGAGACCGCGACATAGGCGCTATCGGTGATTTCGACCCCGACCTGGCTGATTTTAGAGCCCAGAGGACCCATGCAGAACGGAACGACGTACATGGTGCGCCCGCGCATCACGCCGCGGAAAAGGTCGGTCAGATCCGAACGCATCTCGGCCGGATCAAGCCAGTTGTTGGTCGGGCCGGCGTCTTCCGGATCCTTTGAGCAGATGAAGGTGCGGCTCTCTACACGGGCCACATCGCGCGGGTCAGACGCCGCATAAAACGAGTTCGGACGCTTTTGCGGATTTAGCTGGCGCAAGGTGCCGGCTGCGACCAACTCGCCTGTCAGGCGGTCCCATTCAGCCTGCGAGCCGTCGCACCACACGACGCAATCCGGCTGGGTCAAGTCGGCGATTTCACGCACCCATTGGATCAGTTTGGTGTGTTTCGTCGGCGCGGGCTCCAGTCCCGAAACGGTCGTCAGGCTCATAAACGGATACTCCTTGGGTCCCAAAGCGGCACAGAGAGGTCCGCGCAAGCGCGCTCACCGTGGGGGTTTCATAGTTGGTCTGCATACCTCGGACCAGTCCGAAGCAAGCGCACGACGCCAGAACCTACGGATCGCCTGTGGAAATAGCCGCAAGTTGCGGCTCGCTGCAGGCTTTGCGAGCGGTCCACGCCACTCAGGGTGCGAATCACTTGGCCGTTTTGGAGGGGTACGTGCGGATTGCTCCCCCGCAATCCGCACGCCGTGACGCTCTCCCAAGGGACGGCTGCCGATTTCAGCGCCATCAAGCGCTTGACGTCAAAACAATGACGCCGCCAACCCGGGTAACCCCCCGTACTTTCGATTAACCGTGACAGTGATGTTGGCGACGCCGACGGAATAAGGCATGTGTGGGGTTCTGTTCACCTGCGAGCCGAACATGGCGCGTCACCCTGGCATCGGTCGATTCGACCCCTTACCCTGTGCTCAGCGCGAGGGTTGGCGGGGGTGAAAGTGGTGGTTGGCCCAGCGGCGCGGTCCGGCCCCAGCGACCCCTTGCTGGAAATCTATCTTGAGCGGCGTGCGAACCTCGTGCGGTTCTTCGCAGCCCGGGCAGGGTCCATGACGCTGGCCGAAGACCTCGCCCAGGAACTCTACATTAAGATTGCGACCCGTGACCGCGAGGCCGCGATCATCGAGAACCCAGTCGCCCTCATCTATCGGGTCGCCACAAATGTAATGCTTGATCGGGCGCGAGGGGAAAGCCGATCCGGTGTGCGCGACGCGGCTTGGCGTCAGATCAATCATGCTTCTATCGGCACTGATGACGTTAGCGAGGCACCTGCTGCCGATGAGGTCACCGCCTCACGACAACGCCTTCGGCAGCTTGTAGAGGCCGTGGATGAACTGCCTCCCCAGATGCAGCGGGCCTTCCGCCTGCACAAGTTGGAGGGGCACAGCCATGCCGATACGGCTCAGATCATGGGTCTCTCGGTCAAATCTATCGAGAAGCACATCTCGGCCGCCCTCAAGGCGCTCACCTTAAGGTTGGGTCCGTGATCGACCATAAAGTGTATTTGGCGACATAGGGGCAGCCATGCGCGGCGGCGTCTATGTGTTCAGCGGGTCGTCGTCTTCGACGTCTCAGGAAGGGTTCATGATCAAAGTCTGGTCAAATGACGATAAGGTGCGGCGTGAAGACGCAGCCGCCTGGGTCGTTTGCCTGGAAGGCGGAAGCCTTGGCGATGCTGAGGCGCTGGGCTTTGACGCCTGGATTTCCGCCTCACTGGAGAATGTCGCAGCGTTTGATGACGCTCTGGCCGTATCTCAGACCTATGCCGCCCATCAGGCACCGGTCGCTAAAGGGCTAACAGAAAGACACGCCACGGATCGCCGGACGGTTCGCCATGTGTCCGACCGACGCGCCTTCATGGCCTTTGGCGCTGTGGCTGCAGCGGCCGTCTTCGCAGTCGTCGTAGCACCACAAATTTCGTCGGCACCCGACACTCAGATCTTTGTCACCGCCAAGGGCGAGCGCCGCTCGATCACCTTAGCCGACGGATCCAGGATCGACCTCAACGCAGGGACTCGGCTTTCGGTAAGGCTCGGCCGCGAGGCGCGCGAGGTCACGCTTGCCCAGGGACAGGCGGTGTTTGATGTCGCTCATGATGCCGATCGGCCATTCACCGTCGCTGCTGGTGATCGTCTGGTGCGAGTCACCGGCACCCAGTTCGACGTCCGCCGTCGCGATGGGCGACTGGCTGTGACGGTCGCGCGGGGCGCGGTCGAGGTCCGTCCCGCGGTTGGCTTGGCCGGTACCGCTTATCGTCTACGGCCAGGCCAGCGGCTTGATCACATGGAAGGCGCGCCCGTGGCCCGTGTGGCTGCGGTGCAAGCCGATGAAGTTCTCGCCTGGCGGACGGGACGCCTCGTGTACCGAGACCAACCGCTGGGTGATGTCGTCGCCGACTTGAATGAACAGTGGTCGACTTCGATCAGGCTTGATGACGCCGAATTGGCATCCAGGCCCGTCTCCGGCGTGCTGATCCTCGACAATCAAGACGACGTAATCCGTCGTCTAGCTTTGCTGGTTCCCATAAGAGCGGTACGTTCGGACGCGGGCATTGTCCTGCGACGCGATACAGCGTCGGTTCGATAGTGGGGACGACAGGCTATAGCCAGGCGGAACTGGCCTCTGCAGAGATTGCTGGGCGGCGTCGTCCTCGCTTGCGCGGCGGGGCATGCCGACGCGGCTGACTCGCGCCTGCGCTTAGATATCCCGCCCAGATCCTACGCGGACGCCCTGATCGACCTCGGCCTCCAGGCCAATATATCCATCCTCGGGACCTCCAGTTGCGGTCTCAGTGGCCGCACCGCGCTCACGGGTCGCTACGAGCTTGAAGCCGCCCTGACGCGCCTGCTCGCGGGTGCACCCTGCCGATTCCGCGTTGTTGATGCCCGCACCGTGCGAATCTTCGCAGCACCCCTGACCCCGCCGCCGGTACCACCGGTCAGTCGTGAGGTCCCGATCCTTCCAGCTCTGTTGTCCGAAGTGATTGTCACAGCGACCAAACGGCCTTTGGCCTTGGGTCGACTACCGGCCAGTATCAGCGCCATTTCGGGGCGACAGGCCACCAGCACCGGCGCAATCGATGTCAGCCGTACGGTCGGGCAGCTTGCGGGGGTTCAAACGACCAACCTGGGTCCGGGCCGGGACAAACTGTTGATCCGCGGCCTGTCTGACGGCGCCTTCACGGGCCGAACCCGTTCAACTGTCGGGACCTATCTGGACAACACACCGATCAATTACAACGCCCCCGACCCCGACCTGCGGCTGGTCGATATAGATCGCATCGAGGTGGTTCGCGGACCCCAAGGCGCGCTTTACGGCTCAGGCGCAGTGGCTGGCATATATCGGATCGTCACCCAAAGGCCGGATCTTGGGACCTTCGCTATCGGGGCTAGCGCCCTGGCCGCCTCCACCCGCGGCGGCGACGCCAGCTATGAGGTCGATGGCTATCTGAGCGTGCCGATCGTGCATGAACG